>JADLAJ010000260.1 GCA_020848255.1 Chitinophagales bacterium | reverse complement strand
TGTACCTATGGTAATGGTGGACAACACGATAAATGCGACTCCGACTATTTGTTTCTGTAGATTGAATTGTTCAATACCAAATAAAAAATAGGAGACGAATGCCAGCATCAACGCAAATTGCACCACAATGTAAATATGCATGGTGGGTTTCGTGTCGGCATCGTATAACTGTCGCGTGGTATCAATTTCTTTTGGCACAATAGGGCCGCCTAAATAAGCAGGCCGCCAGCCAGGTGCTTTAAACAAGACCAGAAAAAAATCCTTTACATTTTTTACATGTACCAGTTGTTTAGCTATCCATCCGTAATAATCAAAATTAGCTACGGCAATATTCCAGCTTTTCAACTGCGAGGTAATGCCGTAATGCACTTCCTCTTCTTCCTGCTGAAACGTACCGAATATTCTGTCGTAGATAATAAAAGTACCTCCGTGATTTTTGTCGATATATTTCGGATTAACGCCGTGATGTACGCGATGATGCGATGGTGTATTCATCACAAACTCAAACCAGGCCGGCATTCTTTTGATTAAGCGTGTATGTATCCAGAACTGATATAAAGTTTGAATTTGCGCCACCGTAATAAACGAAATCGGATCGAAGCCTATGAATGCGAGCGGCAGATAAAACCAAAACGAACCGAATACCTGCGTAGCCGATTGTCGTAGCGCCACAGATAAGTTGTATTCTTCGCTCTGATGATGCACCACATGCGTTCCCCAGAGTACACTTACTTCATGAGAGAGCCGATGAAACCAATAGTAAAAAAAATCAACACCCAACAACAATAAAACCCAGGTGTACCAGGTTAAGGGAATGGTGGTGATTCTGTAATGGTCGTATATCCAGATATAGACACCGATGTTCAAAATCTTCAGCAACACGCCGGTTACCTGCTGCACAATACCCGTATTGATGTTGCTCACCATATCATTCAGACGGTACAAATGTGTTTTCTTTATTTTATCTATGATCAGCTCTATGGCGATTAAAATAAAAAATGCCGGAATGGAATAAACGATGAGTGATTTCATGTTTTCAATTAACGATGAACAATTAGAAATGAACAATTAAAGTTAGGAAGAAAAATGAAATAATTGCTTCTTAATGGAACACGGATTATCAAGATTTTTATGATTCAATCCTTTCTATCTTAATAATCATAAAAATCTGTGTTCTATTGCTCTTCCTCCACAAAAATATACAAATCTTCACTGTCGCGTTTCATCCAGTAGTTTTCGCGGGCATAGGTTTCCATTTGTTCCACCCCGGAAAACAGTTCCTTTTGTTCCTTTCTGATCTTGGAAATTTCCTTGGTGTAATAAGTTTCTTCTTTATTTAATTCGCGTAATCGCAATGCCAGTTTCACCTGAGAAATCAGCTTATTTTGTGTAAAAAACAGGAGGTAAATAAAATAGCCCAAAAACAAAAAGAAGAACTTGTTGCGGAACAAGGCTGGAATCTTTTCTTTTAATTTCGGATCGAGGATGGTCATGTCATAAAAGTAACAAGGAATAAGGAATAAGTGGTAAGTTTTTTTAAACTTTTGTGGACTTCGACAAGCTCAGTTTGACAACCTGCAGATTCAATCTGTAGTTATTAAAAAAAGCGAGAATTTAACCTTCTCGCTTTTTCTTATTTTGACACTTACGTCAGACTGAGCCTGTTAAAATCTACAATGCTGCCAAACCTGCTTCTGCTACGGCATGATCGTTTTCTACGGTAGAACCGGAAACACCGATACCGCCAATTACCACATCACCTACTGTCAACGGAATACCACCGGGAAAGGTAATCAGGCCTCCGTTGGAATGCTCGATATTATACAAAGAACCACCCGGTTGTGACAACGAACCGATGACGCCGGTTGGAAAATCAAAATAACGGGCTGTTTTTGCTTTTTTGATAGAGATATCTATACTGCCTAACCATGCGTTGTCCATGCGTTTAAAGGCTTTCAGGTTTGCGCCCGCATCTACTACCGCGATATTCATTTTTAAGCCTAATGCTTTTGCTTTCGCCGCAGCTACTACTTTTTCTGCTTGTTCTAGAGTGATGTCCATTTTTTGAGTTTGTTTTAGATATAAATTATTTTTAAAAACCCGAATATATCTATTTTTGTTTATCCGTTTGATATTTTTTTATCAGGGATGCGAACTCAGGCAAATGCTTAATATTTCTCATATCAAAATCAGTTTGTATCCAGTTAAATTTATCATAGCCTGCCTGTAAAGATTTTTCCAAAAAGTTCAACGATTTCTCTTTGTTGTTTAATATCCCGTAAAAGCATGCAATATTATACATATTTGCTCCTTCTTTACAGCATGTACTAATCACCTTCTTCGAAATGATAGCAGGAATTATTTCTTCAACTTTTTCTTTATTCCCTTTTAATGCATAAATATATCCTAAGGTTAAACTATCCGGCATAATCATCAAAGCGCTACCAATATCCTGAAATGCATTTTGTGTATCATTCTTATACAAATATGCATTCGCCCGGAGCATGTAAAGGTTATCTCGTTTTGTATCTTTTGCTTTTGATATAGCTTTTGTGAAGTCACTAATCGCAGCATCAATATTACCAAATGCAAAATTCAACCTTCCTCTCCCGCTATAACATCTCGACATAATATAACACGGAGCATTATTATTTTCATAGATAGTAATTGCTTTACTAAAATTTGAGTATGCAGCCTGCAGGCTGTCATTTTGAAAATAATATTGCGCTTTAAGCACATAAGGATCCGGTATGGTTCCATCCATTAAAAACATCATATTTATATCTTGTAATGCTTCTGCATCCCTGTCAGAGGCAAGATACAGTTCTGCTCTGAAAATATAAAAAGAGTATTTTGAAGGCATTATCTCAATGGCTCTACTTACATCCTGTATCGCCAAATCATCTTTGTGAAATTTATAATAAAATAAGGCTCTTTCATAGAATGCATATGGATTTTTGCTATTCTTTTTTACAAGTTTTGCAAAATCTTTTTCGATTTCCGTGTAATTGCTTTTATTGGCTCCTTTAGTAAGTTTTATCCAGCTTTGAGGATATTCGTGAGCATTCGTATAGGTACATAGTACAACGAATAAAATCAACATTTTTATTTTAAGAACATCATTCATATTTATCAAATATACATAAATATAATAAAAAAACGTTGAAAAAACAACTATCCTTTCAACGTTTTTATAACTGCTATATTGCTTTCTAGAAGAATCTATATCCTTTTCCCGGGTAGTACGCTTCTTCGCCGAGTTGTTCTTCGATGCGTAATAACTGATTGTATTTTGCCATTCTGTCGCTTCGCGATGCAGAACCGGTTTTGATTTGTCCGCAATTCAACGCTACTGCTAAATCTGCAATCGTACTGTCTTCCGTTTCTCCGCTGCGGTGACTCATCACGGAAGTATATCTGTTTCGATGTGCTAAATCTACCGTATCTATGGTTTCTGTCAAAGAGCCAATCTGGTTCACTTTCACCAAAATAGAATTCGCAATATTTTTATCGATGCCTTCCTGTAAACGTTTTACATTCGTTACAAACAAATCATCGCCTACCAGTTGACATTTGCTACCAATGCTTTCAGTCAATAATTTCCAGCCTTTCCAGTCATCTTCAGCCAAACCGTCTTCGATAGAAACAATAGGATATTTTTTCACCCATTTTGCCCAATAATCCACCATCTCTTCTGATGTCAATACTTTATTATCTGATTTATGGAAAATATATTTTTTCTTTTTCGCGTCATAGAATTCAGAAGCTGCCGCATCCATCGCAATCATCACCTGATCGCCTGGTTTGTAGCCGGAACTTTCTATCGCTTTTAACACTGTTTCTATCGCTTCTTCGTTGGATTTGATTTCCGGTGCAAAACCGCCTTCATCGCCTACATTGGTAGAATAACCTTTTGCTTTCAGTACTTTTTTCAGGTTATGGAAAATTTCCACACCCATTCTCAAGCCATCAGAAAAAGTGGTTGCACCCACCGGCACAATCATAAATTCCTGAAAGTCGATTTTGTTATCTGCATGCGCACCGCCATTTAAAATATTCATCAACGGAATCGGCAAGGTACGTGCGTTTGTTCCGCCAACATATCTGTATAACGGCAAACCTGCCGCTTGTGCACCTGCTTTTGCTGCTGCTAAAGACACCGCTAAAATCGCATTTGCACCTAATTTTTTCTTGTTTTCCGTACCATCTAATTCCAATAAAATAGAATCTATTTCGCGTTGGTTCAGGACATTCTCACCTACTAAAGCTTCTGCAATAAAGGTGTTGACATTTGCCACTGCTTTCTGAACGCCTTTGCCCATATAGGCTTTGCCGCCATCGCGTAATTCCACAGCTTCGTGTGTCCCGGTGGAAGCTCCTGAAGGTACTGCAGCGCGACCAATTATGCCGCTTTCCGTCATTACGTCCGCTTCTACCGTTGGATTTCCTCTGGAATCTAAGATTTGTCTTGCGTGGATGGATACAATGTGACTCATTTGAATGTTGAATTTTGAGTGATGAATGTTGAATTTTTACTTTATGTCATTTCGACTGAAAGGAGAAATCTTAGTACAATTTAGCAAGATTTCTCGCTGTGCTCGAAATGACATTTCAGATACTTCCGATATATAAATTCGTATCGTAGGCAAATGTAACAATTCCGTTTTGTTCGTACGAATTAAAAAGACTAACGATAGCATTTTTTAACTGTGGAAAATTCGGATGGTCTTCATTGGGCATATAGGAAGATGAGATAATGCGTCCAATCAGTCCTTCCAGATTAAAGTGCTGCTCGTAGTCCAGCACGAACTTTTTGAATTTATGGGGTGCGTAGAAATCGCTGATGATATCAGATGTGATGTTACGATGCGAGATTTCATTGTAGTCGATGGCAAAATCCTGAATCAACTGCTCGTAAGCCTGCTGAAACGGCTCTCTGGCTTTGCGGTCATTCCAGATCAGGCACAGATGCGCGCCTGCTGCGGCAATGCGCTGAAATTCCTGTTTGGTTTTGGCTCTGTCGAACCAGTGGAAGGCCTGAGCGCATACAATCAAATCGATGGAATTATCTTTCAGGTTGGTGGCTTCTGAATTTCCGTGCAGGCTGATGAAGTCTGTATATTCCTGCAGATATCCTTCAGCAGCTTTGCGCATCGGTTCGTTGGGTTCCACGCCGTACACGGTGTTGCCGTGTTCCAGAAACAGTTTTGCCGACAAGCCCGTACCGCTGCCGATATCGGCTACCACATCATTGGGCATCAGGCCGATTTCAAGTTGCAGGGTGGCGATGATTTCTTCGGGATAGCCAGGGCGGTACTTGATGTAGTTTTCTACTCTGGAGGAGAAGCGTTGTTTGAAGTCCATGTGTAAATTTATAGAAAAAAGAGAAAACCACCAATTTGATTAAATTGCATGTTTCTATGTAATTTTATTAAATGAGAGTTGAGTATATTTGATAGACTTTACAAAATTATTCTAATGGAAAATATTCAAAAACTACTAAAACCAAAGGTAAAAGAATTTGATATTAATCTTTCTATCTATTCACATCCTGAAATAATCGATATAAGCTATGATCTATTAACTTTAAAAATAACTTTAGAATTTGAAAATAAGTGGGTATATGTCATTTTTAAAAATGTCATTGGCTTTAGAGTGCTTGATGAAGGAAACCTCTTAGAATTTTGGGACGAAGATGTTAGAACGTCTGGTTGGATTTGGAAAGTTGAAAGTGGTGGTTGGTTTGAGCTTGAGAAATTACGTTCAGGATTCTTAGCTCAAAATCATGGAGATAGTCATAACGAATTTTTAATTTTAGGAATCAATGATTGTGTAAGTATAATAGCCGAATCCAACCCAATCATCATAGATGCAAAATAAAAAAACTTCAATCCCCTGCATAGTCTCACATAGTGGACTCTGCGTAACCTCATCAATGCAAAATTGTCTAAATAATCTAAAAAATAACTTGATGATTTTGCCAAGATTTGATATGTTTGAGAGGTCTTAATCATGAAAAAGAATACATCCATAAACAAAGCAAATAGTCTTATAAACAAGTTGAAAATTGGAGAAAAAAGCAAATTTGTAAAGAGTTTCAACCATAAAGAAAACTTAAAGACGTTGCATACTAAATATCTATTACATCAAAATATGGATATTGAAAACCGCTTGAATGATAAATAAATCTAATTTTCATTTTTACCAAATTTGAAATCACCAAAAGACATATCACTTACCCTAAGCGCCGTTAGAGCTTTGCTTGGAAATGTAACGCCGCCGCTGCAGTCTGCTTCTGTAGAATGGAAAGAAAACACCATCGTCTGGAAATGTGTATTTGATACCACCGCCACTGCAGATGATTACGAATTGATGTCAACGGCTGCTGCTGAAATCATCTCCGATTTTCCGGATGCAGAACTGGAAGAAATCTACCTAACTTTTGCGCCACCGGAATCTGTCGAACCTTTAGAACATCTCGTTTACCAGAGATATGAACAAAAGTAGCAGCAAGCGTCCGGCTGTTTGATTTCATGTAAATTTTGACCTTTTCTTGACACTAAACAAGATAATTTCTTTCATTTTCTCTGTATTTTTGAGAAAACAATTACACTATGTTTTCAGCTATCAAATTAAAAAGAGATATCTACTCATCAGAAGAGCATTTAATGTTACAGAAGATGTGTCAGCAGTTCATCGAAAAAGAAATCACGCCTTACCACGCACAATGGGAAGAAGACGGACAAGTGAGCCGTGAAGTATGGCTGAAAGCCGGTGAAACAGGTTTGTTGTGTCTGGATGTTCCATCTGAATACGGTGGTGCAGGTTTAGATTTTTCTTTCTGTGCATTGATTACAGAAGAGATTTCCAAAGCAGGCTATACCGGTCCCGGATTTTTCTTACACTCTGATATCGTAGCACCTTATTTAGTGGATTACGGTACCGAAGCGCAAAAACACGAATGGCTGCCGAAAATGGTGAGCGGTGAAGTGATTTCTGCTATCGGTATGACAGAACCAGGTTGCGGCAGTGACCTGCAGGCATTGAAAACAAATGCAGTGGATATGGGCGACCATTATGTATTAAACGGTCAAAAAACATTTATCACCAACGGCTACATGAGCGATTTGGCAATTATTGCTGCTCGTACTATAATTGATGGCAAAGACAATGGCATTTCATTGTTTCTGGTAGAATCTACCCGTGCAGGTT
Source organism: Chitinophagales bacterium (assembly GCA_020848255.1). Classification (GTDB taxonomy): domain Bacteria; phylum Bacteroidota; class Bacteroidia; order Chitinophagales; family JADIYW01; genus JADJSS01. The sequence continues at coordinate 210 of JADLAJ010000260.1, read as the reverse complement.
ATTCCAAAGGAAAACCGTTCAAGAAAGTAGGTATGAAAGCGCAGGATACCTGCGAACTATTCTTCGACAATGTACAACTTCCAAAAGATAATTTATTAGGCGAAGTGGGTAAAGGCTTCATTTATATGATGCAGAAACTGGGCCGCGAACGTTTATCTGTGGCTTTAATGTCGGCTGGTGGTGCGGAAGGTGCTTTAGAAAATACGATTG
>JADLAJ010000259.1 GCA_020848255.1 Chitinophagales bacterium | reverse complement strand
GTAATTGGCAGCAATGGCGACTTAATTGGCTATGCCGGTGGTTTGTGGCGTAAACAATGGCTGCTGGAACATGAACATAATTTACAGAAACAGGTTGCTCTGTTTTAAATCATAACATTTCGCTAATTTTCTTACTTAAAATTAACTCGGGAACTTTTTCCACTTTTTGTACATTTGTACTGATTCTGAGAAGATCGAAGAATCATTAATTCTATAATTCAATAAATAATTAAAATGGGAAAAAGAGTTCTAATTATTGGTGCAGGCGGTGTTGGCAATGTTGTCGTTCGTAAATGCGCTTCCGTACCTGAAGTGTTCAGTCATATCATGTTGGCCAGCCGTACAAAATCTAAATGCGATGCGATTGCTGCCGATATAAAAAAGATGAAAATTGAAACGGCTGCTTTAGATGCTGACAATGTTCCGGAAATCGTAGCGTTGATCAATCAATTCAAGCCGGATTTGGTGATGAACATCGCCTTACCATATCAGGATTTAACGATTATGGATGCTTGTCTGGAAACAGGTGTTCATTATCTGGATACTGCCAACTATGAGCCAAAAGACGAAGCGAAATTTGAATACAGCTGGCAGTGGGCATATCAGGAGCGTTTCAAGGAAAAAGGAATCATGGCTTTGCTGGGCTGTGGCTTCGATCCGGGACAGTCGCAGATTTACGTAGCACACGCTGCAAAACATCATTTCGATGAAATTCATTATTTAGATATTGTGGATTGTAATGCAGGCGACCATGGTCAGGCATTTGCGACCAATTTTAATCCTGAAATCAATATCCGTGAAATCACACAGGATGGAAAATACTGGGAAAACGGCGAATGGAAAATCATTAAACCAATGTCTATCCACAAACCAATCGAATATCCAAACATCGGTCCGAAAGAATCGTATTTGTTATACCACGAGGAGCTGGAATCCTTAGTGAAAAATTTTCCAACGCTAAAACGTGCTCGTTTCTGGATGACCTTTGGTCAGGCATACTTAACACATCTGGAAGTGATGCAAAATATCGGAATCACGAGCATTAAACCAATCATGTTCCAGGGCAGAGAAATCATTCCGATTGAATTCCTGAAAGCATTATTGCCAGAACCGGGTTCTTTAGGCGAAAATTATTCAGGCGAAACTTCTATTGGCTGTCAGATTAAAGGTATTAAAGACGGAAAGGATCAAACGTATTTTATCTGGAATAACTGTAAGCACCAGGATGCCTACAACGACTCGAAAGCACAAGGCGTTAGCTACACAACCGGCGTGCCGGCTATGTTAGGCGCGAAGCTGATGCTGGAAGGAATCTGGATGAAACCGGGTGTATATAACACGGAAGAAATGGATCCGGATCCGTTCATGTCGCAAATTGGCGGTTACGGCTTGCCTTGGCATGAGAAAGTAGGTCTGGAATTACCGCACGAATATTAATCTCCGCTTTGTCATTTTAATCCCGAATCCTCGGGAGAGGAATCTTATAAATAACTATCTTTAAACTTCGCAGCACACTGCGAAGTTTTTTCTTTTAAATTTAGCATCATGCAAATCATCCAATCCAATTTTATTGATATACCCAACAGGGAAATTTACCCTGCAATTATTACCATTGAAAACGGTAAAGTTAAATCTGTTCAAAAATCAGAAGCAACGTTTGAAACCTACATTCTGCCGGGATTTGTGGATGCGCACGTACATATTGAAAGTTCTATGCTGGTGCCGACGGAATTTGCAAAGAAGGCTGTTATTCATGGAACACTTGCTACCGTTTCCGATCCGCACGAAATTGCGAATGTGTTGGGGAAAGAAGGGGTGTATTATATGATTGAAAACGGCAAAAAATGTCCGTTTAAATTTAATTTTGGCGCACCGTCCTGCGTACCTGCTACCAAATTTGAAACGGCAGGTGCAGAAGTAACGGTGGAAGATATTGACGAGTTGATGGCGATGGAGGAAATAAAATACCTCGCGGAAATGATGAATTATCCCGGCGTCTTATTTCAGGATAAGATGGTGATGGATAAAATTGCCGTAGCAAAAAAATATAACAAACCCGTAGATGGTCATGCACCTGGTTTAATCGGAGAGAAAGCCATTCAGTATATTTCAGCAGGTATTTCTACCGACCATGAATGTTTTACATATGAAGAAGGTTTGTTCAAGCTGCAACATGGTATGAAGGTGCTGATAAGGGAAGGCAGTGCCGCAAAAAACTTTGAAGCACTGATTGAATTGTTGAATGATTATCCAAATGATATCATGTTTTGTTCGGATGACAAACATCCGGATGATTTACTGATTGGCCATATTAATCTGCTTGTAAAACGCGCATTGGCAAAAGGAATTGATTTGTTCAAGGTTTTACAGGCTGCATGTATAAATCCTGTAACGCATTATAAATTGAATGTTGGCTTACTTAAAGAAAATGATCCTGCAGATTTTATTCTAATAAATAATCTGGATGATTTTGAAATTCAGGAAACGTATATCGATGGAAACTTGGTAGCGAAAAATGGAACTTCATTTATTGAAACGAGTCCCGAAAAAATTGTCAATAATTTTGATATCGATTTTATAGAAGCGATTGATTTTGAAATTCAACTGGAGCATACCAAAGTTAAAGTAATTGAAGTAATAGACGGGCAGCTCATTACTAAAACGCATATTGGCAATATACTCTTAGATGCTCAAGGTAATGCGGTTTCCAATATGGAAGATGATATTTTGAAAGTGGCCGTTATTAATCGCTATTACGATACACCTGTTGCCGTTGCATTTATCAAAAACTTTGGATTAAAAAGAGGTGCGCTGGCTTCTTCCGTGGCTCATGACTCTCATAATATTATTGTGGTTAGCGCGGATGATGAAAGTATGAGTAAGGCAGCCAATGCAATCATAGAAGAACGGGGAGGTTTATCGGTAACGGATGGAGCAATAACAAAAATATTAGGGCTTCCGGTAGCCGGATTAATGAGTACAGATAGTTGTGAAGTGGTGGGTGAAAAATATACGGAACTCGTAAAATTTGCTAAAGAAATCGGATGCACCCTGCATTCGCCGTTTATGTCATTGTCATTTATGGCCTTATTGGTTATCCCGCAGTTAAAACTAAGCGATAAAGGTTTATTCGACGGAGAGAAATTTGAATTTTGTGATTTAGAAGTAAAAGATTAAGTAAATTTGCAGACTCAATAATAAAAATGGATTATTCAAAAATACCTTCACCGGCATACGTATTAGAAGAAGACAAGTTGCTTCGGAATTTATCCTTACTGAAGCATGTGCAGGAGGAAGCCGGCGTTCATATTATATGTGCCCTGAAAGGGTTTTCATTTCACGCCGTTTTTCCTACGGTAAAAAAATATTTACACGGTGCTACAGCAAGTTCACTGCATGAAGCAAAATTAGTATATGAGAAAATGCATGTGAAAGCACATACCTATTGTCCGGTATATGTTCCTAAAGAGTTTGATGAAATTCAGCAGATTTCTTCGCACATCACCTTTAATTCTTTGTCGCAGTATGAATTGTACAAGGATAAAATGATTCCGGAGGTTTCTTACGGAATACGCGTAAATCCGGGCTATTCAGAAATAGAAACAGATTTGTATAATCCCGCTTCTCCTGATTCCCGTTTGGGTATTCCCGGAGATTTACTGGGAGATGAATTACCGGCAGGAGTTGAAGGCATTCATTTTCACGCCTTGTGTGAAAATACATCCTATACTTTAGAACGCGTGTTAGAATCTTTCATTAAGCTCTATCATCCCTTGATTCTGCAGGCAAAATGGATAAACATGGGCGGTGGTCATTTGATTACACGAAAAGATTATGAACCGGAACATTTAATAAAAATTCTGAAAGCGTTCAAAGCAAAATATCCGAATATTGAAGAGATTATTTTAGAACCCGGAAGTGCGGTAGGTTGGCAAACGGGTGTATTGATTTCAACGGTGTTGGATATTGTGCCAAATGGTAAATACCCTACAGCGATGTTGGATGTTTCGTTTACCTGCCATATGCCGGATTGCCTCGAAATGCCTTATAAACCGGCTATTTTGAACACGGTAGAAAGCAGTAAGTTCGAATATAATCTGGGAGGTATGAGTTGCCTGGCAGGTGATTTTATGGGAACCTGGTGTTTTCAGCAGGAATTAAAGATTGGAGACAGGATTATTTTTGATGACATGATACATTATACCATGGTGAAAACTACTACGTTTAATGGTATTAATTTGCCGGACATAGGAGTCTTAAGTAAAGATGGAAATTATGAATTATTACAGTCGTTTGGTTATGAAGATTATAAAAAAAGATTATCATAGTAATTGTATTTAACCTTGCTGTAAATAACAAAAGTGAAATAGCAGATGCAAAAGATTTTTGATGATTTATATAAACAGGCAGAACGGATTATTTCCTCCGATACCAAAGTTTCTAAATTACTGGATGAGGTTTTTTTGAAGATAGGAGAGTCTTCTGAGTTGTTTTATAAAATACAGGACAGCGTGATTGCATTAGCTCGCATGTTAAGTGCATGGGTGAAAGGAGATTATAGGAATATTTCTACAAAGTCAATAATCGCGGTAGTGGCGGCACTGATTTATTTTGTAAATCCATTGGATCTCATTCCGGATTTCATTCCGGTAATCGGACAAATAGACGATATTTTTGTACTGGGATATCTGATAAAGATGCTGAATAAAGAAATAGAGCGCTTTATGGCCTGGGAGAAAGAACAGGAACTGCATAAATAATAGTATCATGAATGCACCATTTCTTACATCTATTATTCAGAGATACTATCCGGAAACAGCAGAAAAAGTGCAGACATTAATTGAGTCAAATGTATTGCTGGAAAAACTGGCTCTCTCTGTATATCATAAAATAGAAGCTTCCGTTCAAAAGTATGCAGATATTGCCGGACGATTAAATGTAATTACACGTTTGACAAAGGCTTGGCGCAATAAAGAATATACGGATGTTTCTTATGCTACTGTTTTTTTAAGCGTCGCTATACTTTTATACTTTGTAAGCCCGATAGATTTAATACCCGATTTTATTCCGCTTATAGGCGGATTAGACGATGTGTTATTACTGGGCTTTCTTATAAAAATAATTGACAAGGAAATTGAACGATTTCTTACCTGGGAAATGGAAAATGCCCAATAAAATTAAAAAGTGATCTTTCTAATCGTCGTCTTTAGTAATATTTATATTTATGCCGTTTCTTGGTGCAGGTGTTGAATTGTTATTGATAATAATTGTTTTTCCGCCATCCATTTCACTTCTTTTTTTACTGTAAGGTGTTCCGTTTACCAGTATAAATTCCTGCTCGCTTTCAATAGATATCGTTCCATTCTGAACCAGATTCTGCTTAACTAAAATTTCCGCCATTTTTACCTGACGAGCAAAGGCAGGTATTTCCGCTTTTTGTCCGCTTCCTAAAAATGTAACTTCATAATAAGTTACTCTGCCTTTTGGGTTTGCACTCGAGATTTCTTTGTAATCGTTATAATCGTAAAATTTCAGGAATGCTAATTTCTTTCCGCTCAAATCTTTCACATAATAGTTAAAGGTACCCGGCATATACTTTATTTTTTCAAAAATAAAAGAAGCCTTGCCGTCAACTAAAACACTGTCGTCTTTTATATCAACTTCGGTTTTGTCTTTAGCCTGAATGGAATGCATTCCCATAAATAAAATTGCAGCGAATAGTATGTTTTTCATTATATAAATTTAGAAAACAAAGATAATTGAATTTTATTCTTAATAAAAAAAGACGCATAAAAAATACACGTCTTTTATTTTGTGAAAGTGTATTTTAAACCAGTCCTTTCTTGTAAGCAATTTTTAATAAAGCTGCCGTATTATTTACGTTCAGTTTTGCCAGCATATTCTTGCGGTGTGTTTCCACCGTATTTTTACTGATAAATAATTTATTAGCAATATCCTGAGAGGTTAAACCCAATGCAATTAGCTGCAATATTTCCAGCTCGCGTTGTGTAATCTGTGCGGCCAGTTCATCATAATTTCTGTCGTCTTCTTCATCTGCATTAGAAATAGAAGAAATCAGTTTTTCCTGTGAATCCTGATCCAGATAAGATTTATCCTGATATACCGTATCTATGGCTTTTAATAAATCATCCTTGGAAATGTTTTTCATGACATATCCCTTTGCACCGATTTCCAGGCACTCTTTGATAAAGCGAGGCTCGCTGTGCATGGTCAGCATTAAAATCTTCAAATCGGGATTTGATTTTTTAAGCTGTTTGGTTGCTTCTATGCCATCCATTTCCGGCATGTTAATATCCATTAAGACAACATCTACTTTTAAATTTTTTATACGTTCAACAGCTTGTTTACCGTTGTGTGCTGTTCCGGCTATTTTTATATTCGGTTCATCATCCAGTAGAGAAACAATTCCATCTAAAAAAATCTGATGGTCGTCCACCACAAACACGTTTATTTCCTGCATATCGTTTATATTATTTTATTTCGCAAAGGTATTTCATATTCAGCAATTTTCGAGCCGTTTTACCAATATTTTGTAAAAGAATACCATTTCCTTGTTTTCAGGTAGTTATAATTGGATTCATTGGCATAAGCTTCCCGTTCAAAGGAGATATTATGATAGGCTTTTTGAAAATTCCGGTATTTTATTAGCAAAAAGAGGAATTCGAGGTAGTAAATGAGAATGAAGAAGATAAAAAAGAGCTCCATTTGCTGGTAAATATGTATCAGTTCGTGATTGATGAAGCTTTTATCGTGTTTAATTTCTCTTTTTTCCAGAATAATAAACGGGAAAATACTGATGCCTGAAACATTTTTAGGGGTAAAATATTTAATAAAGGAAGGACTTATCAGTATCCACATTGTCATCGGTTTTATTAAAGATAAAAAATCTAAATTGAAAATGCAGAATCCGCTGGTTGATTTGTATTTTTAGATACTTAAAAATGTTAATATCCTGATTTATGGAAAACAGAAAATATGATATTGTATTATTTGGCGCAACCGGATTTACCGGCAGTCTGGTGGCAGAATATTTTGCACATAATGTTTCCTTTAAAAAAGTAAAATGGGCACTGGCGGGGCGCAATACGGAAAAATTAAATGCCATAAAGAATAAACTGATTGCCATCAATCCTGAATGTGAGCAGACGGACATTTTAGCGTGTAACTCAGATGATTTAACTTCTCTGGAAAATGTCACTGCTCAAACGAAAATTATTGTGACTACGGTAGGTCCTTTTGCCATACATGGTGAAGCGCTGGTACAGGCATGTGTAAATACCGGAACAAATTACTGTGACATTACCGGTGAACCTGAATTTGTAAAAGCTGTTTTAAAACAGCATGATATAGCCGCAAAAGAAAAAGGAATATATATCATCAATTGCTGCGGGTTTGACAGTATTCCGGCAGATGCGGGCACTTATTATACAGCACTGCAATTACCTGCCAATGAAACAAAAACTATTAAAGGATTTGTAAGTACAAATGCCACTTTCTCCGGCGGCACTTATGCATCGGCTATTGGTGCTATGGCAACAGCCGGTAAAGACTTCAGTTTGTTTTCCTCCCAAAAGAAAGAGGCTAAATCTGAAAGCACTCGTGAGAAGAAAAGAATAAAATCCTCCATTTACTTCGACAAAGAGTTAAAGAAATGGGCAGTACCGATGCCGGTTATCGATCCCTGGATGGTGATGCGGACAAGTGCATACCGGAAAGAAGTGTTCGGAGCTAATTTTGAATATGCTCAGTTTTTGTCTATGCCTAATCTGCCGGCTGCAGTTGGTTTGATTGGAACGGTAGGTGCCCTGATCCTGGGCGCACAAATAAAACCTGTGCGGGATTTATTATTGCAGTACAGAAAAAGCGGGGAAGGACCAAATCAAGAGGAACGCGATAAAAGTTATTTCAAATTAATGTTTATTGGTGAAAGTGAAACTAAAAAGGTAATCACTAAAGTTTCTGGCGGTGACCCGGGCTATACCGAAACCTCCAAAATGCTATCAGAAACAGCTCTAACCTTATTGGAAAATATAGGCAAGCTGCCCATTAAAGGCGGTGTGCTGACGCCAGCCGGAACTTTAGGAAGTTTGCTGATTGAAAAACTGCAATCTAAAGGAATTAAGTTTGAAGTAGTTGAGTAAGAATCAAACAGGAATTTTAGTTTCCAACCGGGATTGTAAATCATCCAGTACAGCTTTTTTCCAGGTATCACTTCCGGAGGGTAAAGAGAACATATTTTTGTATTCGGAAATGTCAAATGCTTCCAGATTCATTTTCAATGTTTTGAAAAGATGCGGAAGTCCTTCATCCGGCACCTGCACGTGATGCAAACCGCCACTGTAGGCAATTACCATTTGTCCTTTCTCCAGACCGGCAAGGATATCCACCACACCGGGTTTTACAGTCATTTTCTTTCCATCCAAATCCAAACCTGTTTTGCGTTTCATTCTTCCCTCCGGTGCAATGAGGATAATAGAATCATCGTAGATGGATTCCAGAAAATTTCCCCAGCTGTCGTCTCTTTTACGGGTAATGGGAATCATCCCCGGGCTGAATAATTTAAAGAAAACCCCCACCAGCGGGCGATTCAGTGTTTTGTCGGCGGCAGGTGCCACCATCCGTTTAGAAAGTTTGCGCAGAAAATGATTCGGTAAAAAACCGAGATATAAAAACTCGTATAGAGACGTGTGATGTAAAAAAATAATCAGTCTTACCTTTCCCCATTCTATTTTGTTCTCCGGCCAGCCTATTTCAAAACGGTAAAATAAGCTCGAAAAATATTTGATGCACAACAAAAAAAAATAACTGATTAGACTTTTCATTTTTCAGGCTCTAAGACGACTTCAACATGATTGCTAATATCGAAATATTTTTTGAAAGCGTCTTTTATTTTTTGAGCCGATAATCCGTCAATTTGTTTGTCATAGTCAAACAAAGTATTGATATCCTTTCCGTATTCATCATAATACTGAATCGCATTCAGCCAGAAATCATTTTCTTTCAGATCCGTTTCGCGTTCGCGGCGTTGCGTTTCCTGTACTTTCTTAATTTTTTCGTCTGAAGTCAGATTTGTTTTTAAAGAATCAATATTGTCATATACCGTTTTTATCAGTTCATCTACGCGCTTTGGTTCGGTGTTAAACTGAATGTTAATGCCGTACGCGTTTTTCGGACGTTGCGCAAAAGCACCATTTACACCCACACCATACACACCTCCTTTGTCTTCACGCATTGCTTCCCGTAATTGTATATTCAGCACTTTCACCATCGAATTAAAAATATAGTTTTCGTCTTCTGTCCAGTTTGCCTGACCGTGAAAATGAATACCCACTAAATCTTTTTGTGTTTTCCCCATCTGGTTTCTCGAAATTACCAGACCCTCTCTTTTAATGATATTCGGGTCTTTCCAGGTTTCTTTTTGTCCTTTAGAAGGCAATCCGCCAAGATATGTTTCCAGTAAGGGTTTTATTTTATTTATGTCAAAATTACCGACAAAAATAAAAGTGAAATCACTGGCATCGTTAAAGCGTTCCTGATAGATTTTAAAGGATTTTTCAAAATCTACCTGATTCAATTTGTCAATCGTGGTTAAACCTCTTCGAATGTTTTTATTAAAGATGATGTTCTGGTATTTATTGGCAAAGAAAGCACCGGGATTATCGAGCAGATGCTCATTCTGGCTTTTTTCTTTCGACATAAATGTATTGAAATCATCTACTGATTTTCTGGGTTGTGTAAAATACAAATAGGTGAGTTGCAGCATCGTTTCCAGATCTTTCTGATTGCTGCTGCCGTTAAACCCTTCATTCAGTTCACCAACATAAGGATATGCACCGGCTGTTTTTCCCGTCAGCAATTTTTGCAAGGTCAGTTTGTCAAACTTGGATATACCTGATTCAATGATGATTGCATTCGAATAATCGGCGCTCATGTAATCACTGTCGGAGTATAAAGACGAACCACCAGGACTGTAGCCCGTCATAAGTATTTCATCATTTTTAAAATCCGTTGGTTTCAGTAAAATGCGCACGCCGTTTTTTAATTCGAGTGTGGTGATGTTCAGTTTTTCATTTTTAGTTTCTTTTACAACAGGCGATGCTTTTGGTTTTTCTGCTAACAAAGGTTCGTTTACCGTTTTATCTTCATAAGGTTTGATGTCGGAGGTTTTTACTTTTTCTGCAATGTCTTTGATGTCGTTTTCCCAGGGCAGAAATTTCTTTTCACTTTCAGGAGCAGTCAAAACAATCACACAATTTTTATCGGTGATATATTTTGCCGGTAAAGCATTTATATCATTTAAGGTTATTGCAGGCAGCATTTTTTTAGCCAGTTCAAATTCCTTTTCAATACCGGGTGCCGGAATATTTTCTAAAAAGTTAGAAACATATTCTCCCACTAAGCTTGCCGATTCTGTTTTGTCTTTTTCCTTTACTGCATTTTCGTAGCCCGTTAATAGTTCCAGTTTCTGTCTGTCCAGTTCTGTTTGCGTAAAGCCGTATCGGCGCACCCGTTCATTCTCCGTCAGGATGACTTTCAAGGCATCGATAGTTTGTCCGCTCTTGGCAACGGCCGTTAAATTAAACGCATCATTTGCTCTCGTTTCCTTTTCGTAGCCTGAATAGGCAGCAAAGAAAGGAGGATTTGGCTGTTGCATGAGTTCCTGCAGTCGGTTGTTAAACATGCTGTTGAACAAACTATTCATCACATATTTTTTATACCCTTCCACAGAATTTTCATCTTCTGCCGGATGTTTATACACCACCAACGCTCTTGAATAAGTCGCTTCCGGGTCGGTGCAAATCGATACGAGTGTCTGTGTGTGTTCCGGTAGTGTGTAAATCACTTTTTTTTGTTCAGCTTTCGGATTTTCCATTACACCAAAGCGTTTTTTTATTTCACTTTCCATTTCATCCACGTTGATATCACCGACAATCACTACCGCCATTAAATCCGGGCGATACCATGTTTTATAGAAAGAAGTTAAACGTTCATAGGGACCATGCAGTAAGATAGCCGTATCGCCAATTGGCAGTCGTTCCGCATAGCGTGATTTGTAATACATCACCGGCAGGTATTTATCCATCATACGCTTGTTGGCTCCCAGACCGCTGCGCCATTCAGAAAAAACTACGCCGCGTTCTTTATTAATTTCTGTAGTGTCGAAACTCAATCCGTTTGCCCAGTCTTCCAGTACATTTAATCCTTTATCAAGAATTTCTTTTTTGTCGGTAGGAAGTTGCAGCATATAAACGGTTTCATCAAAACTTGTATAGGCATTTAAGTGTGCGCCGAATTTAGTGCCGATTCCTTCGAGGTAATTAACCAGTTCGTTTTTAGAAAAATGGGTACTGCCGTTAAACGCCATATGCTCCACGAAATGTGCCAGTCCTTTCTGATTCTCTTCTTCCTGATTAGAGCCTGCATTTACGGCCAACCTGAATTCTACTCTGTTTTCCGGTTTGGTGTTGCGCTGAATATAATACGTTAATCCGTTGGCTAATTTACCATATCGAACCTCTTTATTTAAAGGCAATGATTTTTGGTTATCTGATATCTCCACCGGAGCATTGACCAGTTCACCGGGTGTTGCAGCACCTTGAGATGGCATTACATCTACCGAGCTGTTTGGCTTTTTAGTGTCGGTTTTTTCAACATTCGTTTTCTTTGTTTTTGCTTTTTTATTTTTTACTTGTTGAGAAGAAAATGAAGTAAAAGCGAAGCTGAAGAACAACAGTAAGCTGAATAGTTTTAAGGAAATACGCATATCGTTAATTTAACAAGAATTTGTGACCTAAATATCGGAAATATTACGATGTAAAAGCTATAAAATATTTTATTACCTGTCATTCCCGCGAAAGCGGGAATCTTATATCGCTACTCCGATGAATGATGTTCTTTCAGTTCCATTTTTCTGATGGAAGGAGAAATAAAATAGGTGACGATTACCACTAAGCAAGTCATGCAGCCACCGAAAATAACTGCAGGTATTGTTCCCATTGCAGCAGCCGTTGCACCACTTTCAAACTCGCCGATTTCATTGGAAGAGCCTATAAACATAGAGTTTACTGCAGAGACCCTGCCTCGCATATTATCCGGTGTGGACATTTGTATAATGGTGTGCCGCACAGAAACGCTGATACCATCCAGCGCACCGCTCATGATTAAACAAAACATAGAGAACCAGAAGATAGTACTGATGCCGAACAAAATAATAAATACACCAAACCCAAAAACTGCAGCCAGTAAAATCAAGCCCGCGTGTTTACGTATCGGATAGTAGGCTAAAATTAGCAGCATGATAATGGCACCAACAGCCTGCGATGCCCGCAGCCAGCCTAAGCCTTCTGCACCCACATGTAAAATATCTTTCGCATAAACGGGAAGCAAAGCCACTGCACCGCCAAATAATACTGCAAATAAATCCAGTGAAATACAGGATAAAATAACCTTATTTTCAAAAACAAATTTCAATCCCTGAATAGCACTCTGATAAACCGTTTCTCCTTTTGGTACAAACTGAATAGGTTTTTTTTCTATCTGTAAAATGGAAATAACGGCCACTGATAAAAAGACAACAATTATGGCAAAAGTATACGTAATACCCAGCTTACCTAATAAAATTCCGCCTACTGCAGGTCCTAAAACGGCACCCGACTGCCATGCGGCACTTGCCCAGGTGATGGAGCTCTGATATACTTCGCGTGGGACAATCTGTGCGGCTAGTCCGAATGAAGCCGGCCCCGAGAAACTGCGGGCGATGCCTGTAAAAAAGATAATAAAGAAAATCAAGAGTACCACATTGTCTTTTCCGACAGAAGAAATAAAGGAAGTATGTGTGAATACCAATAATAAAACACACATTAGCATATATAGCGCAACGAAAGCCGTGAGCATATTTCGCTTTTCCGATTTATCGGCAACATATCCGCCGTACATGGCAATGCCGATAGCCGGAATTGCTTCCGTTAATCCAATCAAACCTAACAATAATTTTGAATTAGTGAGTTCGTATATTTCATACCCGATAATCACTGCCTGCATGGTAACGGCAATCGTAATCAGAAATCTCGCCAGCACATATGCCCTGAATTCTTTATAGCGCAATGCCTGATAAGGATCTCTTTTAGGAGTTGTCATGGTAATTAGAATGAACGCTCAATATTAGATAATAAATGATGAACTCAAAACTCAATATTTAAAACTCATAATTTATTAATGTATCCTTTCAGATGCGGCTTTTCCTGTGTGTGGTCTACTATATCAAAATTAAAACCCGCATCTGTTTTTTCATGTCGGAAAATGACACTTGCCGGAAGGTATATAGGTGTTTTAAACAAGACGGTGAATTCAAATTCCTGTGGCATTCTTTTTTCTAGCAGTGCCAGAATTTTTCCCGCACTCCACATACCGTGAATAATATGCCTTTCAAATCCGAATACTTTTGCCGTCAGCGGATGCAAATGTATCGGGTTGAAATCACCGGAGGCCATGGCAAATTCAAAACCTAAATTCTGATACAGGCTCCAGCTCTCTTTGATACAGTTTTCATGCAATACCGGTTGTTCCCATTCCAGCACACTGCCTATGCCTTCTCTGCCTTTATACAAATAAATGCTCACATCTTCCCAAATACGTTTGCCGTTAACCTCAATATAGCTCAATATCTCAAATGCCTGCCCTTTATCGTGCGCAATCAGATTACCCAGTTTGCAGGTTACAGAAAATTCTTCTCCGATGTACAACGGACGATGTTGTTTAATGGAATTGGCAAAATGAATCAGTCCCGGTAAAGGAAATGGTACTTCCGGCTGGCTGAGCAGTTGCGTATGCATCGGAAAAATATATGCATGAATAAAAGTTGCCGGAATAATTAATGTATGGTCAAACCCGCAAACTTTATTGTACTTCTTAAGTACATTAGGTGTTAAACTTGTTTTTTTGAGATGAATGGAAATATCCGGCAAACTGCCTTTCCCTTTTTTTAAAATAGTAGTGGCTATACGGGCATATAGCGAAGCAGGGTTAGTGAGCGTTTGCAGTTGTATGGTTCTCGACATAAAGTTTGTTGTGTCAATAAAGATAGAGAAATGTTTACCGAAAAAATATTGATGTAGGATAAAAAACGCATAAGTATATTTAAAAGTATGACTTTGAAAAATTTAGTAGTTATTGTTTTACAACGTTCTTTATTTATATTTGTAAATATTTATTGCGCTGAAAATAATATTTCTCAACTATTAATTATAAAAATGAAAAATTGGTACTTTATTTTATTGCTTCACTTTCTGATATATGGATGTAATAGCAATGCACAGCAGCAACAAGATCCGATACCGGTACACGATAGCTTAAAAATTGATTCAAAAATATTGGGCGAAACCAGAACGATTAATATCTGGACACCACCACAGTATTCCCAACAAGCAGATTCGCTACCGGTTATCTATATGCCGGACGGTGGTATTAATGAAGACTTTCCTCATATTGCAAATACGATTGCTGCGCTGGTGGAAAACAAAAAGATTCCGCCTGTTATGCTGGTAGGTATCGAAAATATACAACGCCGGAAAGACCTCACCGGACCTACTGAAGTAGCGGAAGATAAAAAGGTAGCACCGGTAATTGGCGGTGCAGAAAAATTCAGAGGTTTTATTAAACAGGAACTTTTTCCTGAAATAAATAAACGATACAGAACAACTGAGAAAAAAGGAATAATTGGAGAATCTTTGGCCGGACTTTTTATAGTAGAAACATTTTTGACAAATCCTGATATGTTTGATTATTACATTGCGATGGATCCTTCGATGTGGTGGAATAATCATTATCTGGTGAGAACAGCGAATAATTATTTGTCAAAATTTCCGGCAAATGAAAAACGTTTATGGTTTGCCGGTTCAAAGGCTAAGGATATTTCAACGTATACCAACGATTTTTCAAAGATTTTAGCTTCTGAAAATCTCAATACCCTGAAGTGGAAATACTCGCCGGAGCCAAAAGAGCAGCACCAAACTATTTACCGCGCTACCAAAGAGAAAGCTTTAATTTGGATATTTAATTTGAAGTAAATGACGGTTTCTATACTGTCGAAAATAATAGAATAGTTACGAAGTAATTATTACAAATTTTACACATCAATTATTCTACTTCATCTTCAATGTATACCTTCCGCTTTTTACCGCTTTGCGTAAGCGTGCACGGCTGCCATCATCCATAATCATGGCGCCAGCCATTGCAGAAAGTCCGCCCAGTAAAGCACCGAGCAAGGTGGTAATCAACAATAATATACCCACACTGATATCTGTTTTTAAACTATCAGAAAATAAAGCTGCTATTTTACCACTCAGCACATGGTCGTTCCTGATATCTAAAAACAAAGCGTAACTCAGCCAGAATAATCCGACTCCGAAAAGACCTGCTAAAAAATTATTACCGGGTTTGTTGGATAAAAAAATTCCTGTTAGAAACGCTACGATAAAAGGCGTATACCAAGGCAGAAAAAACGTGCCCAGGAAACTCAGGATGGCGATAGCTAAAACTTTTACTATAAACATGAATTTTGATTTACGATTTACAATTTATGATGTACGATTTTTCTTTTTTAACACATAGGGACATAGAAAGTAAGGATAATCGGTAGTTAGAATATTTTTCGGATAACCATTGCTTTACAGAGTTGTATTCATCAAAGATGAATACCTATGCTTGACTATCTGTTTCTCTCTTTACCATCCATGCTATGTGTCTTTAAATTATTTCTATTTACTTTTTATTGCTTTCAAAGCCGTTTCTTTTGAATCAAAGAAGTGCAACTTATAATATTCACCTTTGCTCCATTTGTCAATAAATTCAGTGAAGCCTTTAGTGGCAGGGTTGCCGCTTTGTCCTCCCGGATACACGCCGTAACATTGCGGTTTGCCGCTTGCAAAATCTACAATCATACGCCAGGATGGACCGGCACCTTCAGATGCTGCATTCACAATGTTATTGTACCCGCCAATTGCCACGTCTTTTACAGAGAAGGCATTCAGTCTTGCCAGGTGCGTAATGCTGGTGTTTTTATAATGTTGCCAAAGAACAGCCTCTTTGTTGGTTTCGGTTTCTGCTGCATTCTGTTTTGCCGACATGTTATTGCTTGGCTTGCTTAACTGAGAAAAGAATGCCACTGTTTTTTTGAAAGCGATATTAATCACTTCTTTCGCTGTTTCAACGGTGTCTGTATTTACTACGTCAAATAATTTGAATTTCGCATCATTGATAATTAGGTTGGCGGTGTTGTAAGGTTCCGGCAGTCGGAATGAAGTGGCAGTGCCTTCCATTTCATCATAGGTGCTTTGTTCCACGTAATCCCAGAATTTATAAAAATAACTTGGTGCATCCGTGTTATAATCTGCCATGTAATTCCAAGATTTTAATGCGGCGGCAATTTTATTGGATTCTGCATCATCGCTTACCGATAAGTTGGATAATAAGGTTGGCAGAATTTCTTTTGCCAGTAAACTTAAATTATTGTTCTGCAGCTTGCCCATATCCTGCCACGTATAATTGGTGGCTGTTGTCAGTGTTGAATTGATAACGCGGTTTCTGTAATTTTCATAAATACCGTTAGTTAGGTACGGATAAGTTTTATCCACCGGATTCTGATTGGCACTGCAGCAAAATCCTCTTTCCGGATTCAGTACATATGGATTTTGTTCAACCGGAATGCGCGCTTTTAATTTGGCGATGTTCACATTAGCCAGTGGTGTTACGAAGGAGCCGTCGCCGGAAACCGTGCGCAGCATAAAATTGCCCTGTTGCTTTATGGAAATATTATTGTTGACATCCGCATAAACAAAGTTCTGTCCGGGACAGGAATAGTATTTCAAGGCATCTAAATAATCCTGCTGATTTTTAGCATGGTTTAAATAATAGAAAGTCATTAAATCATTGGAAGGTTCTTCAGCACGCCAGTAAGTGGCAATATGTTTCTGGTCGTTGATTTCTCCGTAGGTTTCATCATAAACAATGGAGCCTACTTTTGTTAAACGAATACTGTCCACCACATCTTTACCGCCTTTTACTTTGTATGTTTGAACATCGTATTCAAACGGCACATACTCATTTCCCAGCTTGTATGCTTTTCTGTTTTTATCCTGATATTCTACAGAGAAATTATTGATGACATCGCGTTCTGCATTCGTTACACTCCAGGCTATGTTTTCATTATGTCCTATGATGACACCCGGTGCACCGGGAATTGTTACGCCTTCCACATTTAATCCCGGACAGTTCAGCTGTACAGAATACCAGATAGAGGGCAGGCTTAAATTTAAGTGCGGGTCGCCGCATAAAATCGGTTTTCCCGATTTAGTTTTACTGCCGTTTACACACCAGTTATTACTGCCGTAAAATTTACTGGAGTAAAATTCTTTAAACGGATTCTGATAGAGAGCCGCACTGAGTTTATTTTTATCTTTTGCAGAAAATGAATCAACAGATTTAAAATCCCACTTGGTACCAACGGGTATAATTGGATCAATTGCAGGTGCCGGGAAATCAGGATACATTTTCTGGTAAGCTTCTTCACCGAAGACACGCAATGCGTTGCTGTTTTCTACATCCGTATCGTAATAGGTTAAATCTTTAGCCATATACTTCATCAGTAAGGCGCATTTCAACGGTGTCCAGTGTTCCGGTTGATAACCGATTAATTTATATTCAACAGGATAGTCGGCTGGTTTTAGCTGATCGATATAGGTATTTACCCCGGCAGTAAAACTTTCAATCAGCATTTTACTCACCGGATTTTTTTCGGTTTCTACCAGAGATGCTTCAGCCGCGCGGACAATGCCTATTCTGCGGGAGAATCTGTCCATAGATAAGGCTTTTTCACCTACTAATTCTGTTAGTCTTCCTGCTGCGGCATACATCTGGAATTCCATCTGCCAGAGGCGGTCTCTGGCTTCCGCATAGCCTTGCGCATACATCAGGTCTTCTTCGTTTTCTGCAAAAATATGCGGGATGCCGATTTCATCATAGACGATGGTGGCCATTCCTTTCGGACCTTTGATTTCAATGGAAGTGTTCCGGTTTTCTTTTGCTGCGGCACTTTTCCAGAATCCATGTGTAGGAGATAAGAAGGAGCCTAAAGCAGGAGTGTCACCCAGTGGTTTATTCAGAAAATAAACAAGGACAACGAGTAGTACGGCGAGTAAAACGCCGGTAATTTTTTTTGCCATGGTAAATAGGTTATCCGAATTTACTAAAAAGTTAGAAGTAATAAGGTATAAGTTTGGCGTTTTTTAAGAGGTTTTCTTTTTTGTTTGATTATTTTTGACCTATGACAAATAAGGAAATTGCACAGCATTTTGGATTATTAGCCGATTTGATGGAATTACACAACGAAAATCCGTTTAAAATCAAGAGCTATGCATTTGCCGCGCGGCATTTAAAAAATATCAATCCTCCTTTGGCAGAACTGAGCATTGCGGAACTGGAAGAAATTGAAGGCGTGGGTAAAGCCATTGCAGAAAAAATATTTCAGCTGACAAAAACCGGGAAACTGGAATTGCTGGAAAAATACCTGAACATAACGCCACTTGGTGTGGTAGATTTATTGCAATTAAAAGGAATTGGGCCGAAGAAAATTGCACAGCTTTGGAAGGAACTGGATATTGAAAGTATTGGGGAACTGGAATATGCCTGCAACGAAAACAGATTAATTGAATTAAAGGGATTTGGCACCAAAACGCAGGCAAACATCCTTGAACAGATTCAGTTCATTAATAAGAATTCTAATAAGTTTTTATGGGCGAACCTGGAAGAACTGGCAAATGAAATTGTGGCTGAGTTACTGGATCAATATCCAAGTTTGCTGGTTTCTGCCTGCGGAGATTTCAGAAGAAAATTCGTCACCTTAGAAGGAATTGATTTTCTGATTGCGGAAGAAGATAAAGCAATACAGACAGCCATCTATGAAAAGTACAAACAATACCCTGTACACTTCGAATATTGCAGCCAACATGATTTTTACCTGAAATTACTGGAGCTGTCGAGCGATAAAGAACACTATGGTTTCTTATCGTACAAGATAGATGTTGCTGTAAAATATACTTCTGAAAAAGCCATTTATGAAGCGGCCGGATTTCCGTTCATTGCGCCGGAACTACGTGATAACAAACTGGAATGGAAATTAGTTGAAAACAATCAGCTGAATGATTTAATCGAATTGAAAGATATCAAAGGGGTGGTCCATTCGCATAGTAAATACAGCGACGGAGCAAACACCTTAAAGGAATTAGCAACCTATTGTAAAGAACAGGGATTTGAATATTTAGTGATTTCTGACCACAGCAAAAGCGCGTTTTATGCCAATGGCATGAAAGAAGAAAATATCATAGCGCAACACGTAGAAATTGAAGAACTGAATAAACAATTGTTTCCGTTTAAGATTTTCAAAAGTGTGGAATCGGATATTTTATACGACGGACAACTGGATTATACAGATGATGTGTTGAAGACCTTTGATCTGGTGATTGCCTCCGTGCATTCGCAATTGAAAATGACGGAAGAAAAAGCCATGCAGCGTTTAATAAAAGCGATAGAAAATCCGTGCACAAACATACTTGGCCATATGACGGGAAGGTTGTTGTTGTCGCGGGAAGGCTATCCGGTAGATCACAAGAAAATCATTGATGCCTGTGCCGCGAACGATGTATGCATAGAATTAAATGCCAACCCTTATCGTCTGGATATTGATTACAGCTGGATAGACTATTG
>JADLAJ010000258.1 GCA_020848255.1 Chitinophagales bacterium | reverse complement strand
GCAGTAATGACTTATGTAATGGTGAATGACAGCACCATGCTGATAGAACATACTATTGTAGACGAAAGTTTAGGCGGTCAGGGCATCGGCAGAAAATTAGTGGATGCCGGCGTACAGTTTGCAAGAACCAAAGGATATAAGATTATTCCGCAATGTCCGTATGCAAATTCTGTATTTCACAAAACACCGGAGTACGCGGATGTGTGGGCGAAATAAAATTCTATAATTCTGCCATTCAATAACGCTATAATTTAATATGGAAGATATCATAAAAGAATACAGCAAAGACGATGTAACGGTTGTTTGGCAACCGAAGAAATGCATTCATTCCGCCAACTGCTGGCGTGGTTTGCCGAAAGCGTTTAATCCGAAAGAAAAACCCTGGATTACACTGGATAATGTTAGCTCGGAAGAAATAATGGAGCAGGTCATGAAATGTCCAAGCGGTGCATTGAGTATAAAAAGTGAAAGTGAAAATAAGAGTGAGAGTGTGAAAACAGATACAGAAATCGTTATCATAAAAAACGGGCCATTGCAGATAAAAGGAAGTTTGTCTATCAAACATAAAGACGGAAAAGAAGAAACGCAAAAAGAAGTCTATCTTTGCCGTTGCGGACAATCAGAAAATAAACCATTCTGTGACGGAACGCACAAAAAATGCGGATTTAAAGATGAATAAATAGGTGTAAGTATAAAGGGATAAGGAATAAGAAATTTTATTCTCATTTTAAACTTCCCCTTACTACTTACCCCTTACCACTTATACCTTATATATGATCGTTTACACTTTAACAGCAAATATTGACACGGAGCTTGCAGAAGAATGGCTGCAGTGGATGAAAGACGACGTGATTCATTTCGTTCAGGAAACACAATTAACGGTGGATTATAAAATATTCAAAGTGTTGAATGATAACGAAGGAGTGACGTATACTTTTCAGTTCTTTTTTAAGGATGTATTTGTGTACAAATTGTTTTTGAGTGAACACCATAAAAATTTCTCTGCTCTTTTAGGAAAGTATACGCCACCACAAGTGGTGTATTTTAACACGCTGTTACAACAAATCTAAGCCGCTATAAAGTACCTTTTTCTTATTGTTTGCTGGCATTTTCACTATTTTTAGCCGAAAATAAAGTGTCAAATCTGCTTATTTGAATTATTGATTTATTTCACAGAAATTATAGCCACTTTAATTATTCCGCACACAAGTTGAAAAATATTTGTAAACATTTTTGTGTTTATAAAAAATCAAAATACAGAAAATCAATTAGTTATAAAAATTACCAGAAAACTTTACTAAATTTAGGTATTGCATAACTGTTTTAATTGAGTAATTTTGTTGTCCGCTCAAATTGAAAAATTACCATAAAATGCAAACTTCAGACATCATAACAGACAAAATAACCTATACACAAGACGAGGCAATTAGTGCTTCGCTAAAATACTTCAACGGCGATGACCTGGCTGCCAGAGTTTGGCTCAACAAATACGCGTTGAAAGACTCTCTGGGCAATATTTTCGAAAAAACACCGGACGATATGCACCGCAGAATTGCCGGTGAAATTGCCCGCATTGAATCCAATTATCCGAATCCAATGTCGGAAGAAATGGTTTACGACCTGATAAAGAACTTTAAATACATTATTCCGCAAGGAAGTCCGATGACCGGAATCGGCAATCCGTATCAGATTGCATCTCTTTCTAACTGTTTTGTAATTGGTAACGATGGCGCTTCCGATTCCTACGGCGGCATTATGAAAATAGATGAAGAACAGGTACAGCTGATGAAACGCCGCGGTGGTGTTGGACATGATTTATCGCATATTCGTCCTAAAGGTTCTCCCGTAAAAAATTCAGCATTGACTTCTACGGGTTTGGTGCCGTTTATGGAACGTTATTCCAACTCCACCCGCGAAGTGGCGCAAGATGGAAGACGTGGTGCACTCATGTTGTCGGTTTCCATTGCACATCCGGATGCGGAAGATTTTATCAATGCAAAACTGGAGCAAGGAAAAGTAACCGGTGCCAATATTTCTGTGCGTATAAATGACAAATTTATGCAGGCAGTCGAACAACAAAAATCATATACGCAGCAATTTCCGGTAGACAGTAAAACACCTACTACACAAAAAGAAGTGGACGCATTAGCTATCTGGAAAAAGATTGTACACAACGCCTGGAAGTCAGCAGAGCCGGGCATTTTATTCTGGGATACCATTACTCGCGAATCATTGCCGGATTGTTATGCAGATTTAGGATTTAAAACAGTATCTACCAATCCTTGCGGTGAAATTCCATTGTGTCCTTACGATTCTTGTCGCTTGCTGGCCATCAATTTATTTTCGTATGTAGAAAATCCATTTACGAAACATGCCACTTTCAACTGGGATTTATTCAAACAACACATCGCCTATGCTCAACGTATCATGGATGATATCATCGATTTAGAATTAGAAAAAATTGATACGATTTTAGACAAGCTGAATAAAGATCCGGAAACGGAAGATATTAAACACACAGAAATTAATTTATGGAATAAG
>JADLAJ010000257.1 GCA_020848255.1 Chitinophagales bacterium | reverse complement strand
ACGCGGTACAAAGATTTAATCTTACCGGTAAATGCCGGGTTCAAATTCAATGGTGAATTGTAGAACTGGGAGAACTTATAATCCTGCGCCCCAGAAAATAAGTATACAAATAATATACTTGCTGTTAAAATAAATTTATTCTTCATCATAGTACTCCTTCTTTATTAATGTGTGTGTATGCGTCAATAACTGACGATAACGCTCCTGTGCCAACACATCGTTGTGATATATCGGCACGAAATTACCATTAAATATACTAAGTTGTTGAATGATGACCTCTGTTTCTCTATAAATTTCATTTGATTTTTTCATTAAGTAATACTCGTAGGTGGCATCCATCCAACAAGATGGCTGTAAAACTAATGAAGTGACCTGATCGGAAATCAAGTTATAAAACACGAACGGCACACTGCAACCGGCTCTAAAACCTGGTGTGTCCGGATATGCCAGTGAGTAATCCATGGTAATGCCAGCAGCCAGTAATGCGTAGTAATATGCCGGAAAGGAAATGCGCAGGAAATGTTGTCGCGATATCGTCACCGGTTGTTGCAACAATTCTTCCAGCAAGTGTTTTTCAGCTATTATACTTTGTTGCGCCAACGCATCGTAAGATGGATGAATGCCCACCTCTCCTGCCTGTTTCAGCCGTTGCAGTAAACTACTCATACGGCGTGATTTCATAGATACTTTTGTGTCGTGTCGTGATGCATTTCCGGTTAGTATAAAAAAACGAGGACGCTCTTGCAAGCCGGCTGTTTCCTGTAAAATAAAATCATAGGTATCATATGGGTCCGGTGACTTTCCCGTCAGCACTTTCCAACAATCTTTTCGGAGAATATTGGGCGGATGCTGCAACCAGTTGCGACCCAAAAAACGGTAGGCCTGGTCAATATCAAATGTTGGAATGTAGCTTGCTTTTCTTTGAGAAAAACGGAGTTGCGGAGCGAACGTCAATAAGCGCTGACGGAATTGTGAAAGCCAACTTTCTACAATAGGCCCGAACTGAAATACCGGATTGGACAAGACAGAATTGGAAGACAGATAACGCCCGTGTTGATCTTTGTCGTGCGGCAAATATTCTTCATATCTCGACAGCAGAAAAAAAATGGCGCTGAGGATATCAAACGGCACATCAAAATGTCCATCCGCCGAAAAGAAGACCGGCAGTGATTCCCATTTAGATATAAAAATCCGCTGCGACCGGATATCCGTTTCCAGCAATAGTGTATCCTGGAAAACAGAAAAATAACCATTGATTTTTTCAGGAGCATAACAAATGTAAAAATGGTCGGGAGACAGCACATCCACAGGCGATTCCACCACGGAATAAGGTATACCAAAATATTGAGTAAATACAAAATCCAGGGTGTATTTTATTCTGTTGGTAACTTTTGGTGTGTAGATAACTATCATCCTGAAAAAGTGAGTATTTGTGTATTTTTATATTCTGAAACCACCTGATTTTACAGTTGGTTTGGTCAATAAAAGAAGTCTATTATGTCAGCACCGTTTCTCATACATCTTCCGCAATTTGAAGGACCTTTCGACCTTCTCCTTTTCTTCATCGAAAGAGATGAGTTGAGCATTCACGATATTCCCATTTATAAAATTACAAATGATTTTCTGGATTATATCCAACATCTCGAAAGATTAAATATCGAAGTAGCCAGTGAGTTTATTCTGGTGGCTGCTACCTTGATGCGAATCAAAGCAAAAATGTTGCTGCCAAGAAAAGATGTGGATGAGCAGGGCAACGAAATTGACCCTCGCCAGGAATTGGTGCAACAACTGTTGGAATACAAACGCTGCAAGGATGTCGTGGAAATTCTGAAAGAAATGGAGAGCAATCGCTCTTTGCGTTATACGCGCGGCAATCAGAAAAATGAAGTGAGCGAGCTGGTGAAATTACTGGCGGACGAAGCGGAACTGGAAACGATCACGCTCTTCAAACTGTTGAAGGCTTATCAGCGCAGCATGGATCGCTATAAGAACAAAACGGAAAAGGTAGTACATAAAATTGATCCGTATAAATATTCCATCGAATCGGAAAAAGAAAAACTGACGTCTTTCATTCATGAGCGTTCAAAAGCTTCTTTTCAGGAAGTATTTGCTGCCTGCGAAAGCAAGATTCATGCAGTCTTTATTTTTCTAAGCATGCTCGAACTGATTCAGCAGCAAATTATTTCCATCATTATTGGTGAAGGCAATAACAATTTTTGGCTGACTTCCGACGTTGTAGAGTAATCTAACGTCTACACCATGATTAAAAAATACCTTACCGCTCTGTCGTTCATTTTATTTGCACAGGCAATTTCCCTACAAGCGCAGGAATACAATGGCGCCATCGGTATTCGCATGGGATACGGTTGGGGTGTCAGCGGAAAATATTTCTTCAATGGCGGCAGAAACAGTAATGGTCATGCCTTGGAAGCACTCTTGCGCTATGGCTATCACGGGGTGGTATTCACACAACCAGGTATCAACGCGACTGTATTATATGAGAAACATTTTCCGTTGGGCAGAACGCGCAACTGGAGTTTTATTGTAGGAGCCGGTCCCGGCATGGGATTCGGAAAAAAAGGAAATGTGCGGACTTTTGCTTTCGGAGTAGCACCCATCATCGGGGTGGATGTGCTGATAAAACGATTTCCTATCAATTTTTCGGTAGATTATAAACCTACATTTTTTGTTGATAAGGTGCTGAAAACAGCGGGCAGTAAGTTCGTATTTTCCTACTACGAACTGGCATTGAGTATGCGCTATGCCTTCACCAATGGCGGAGGTCGCAGAAGACGATAATTACAATCCTCTTATTTTTGCACGGAGATTGTCTTTAAAAGATTCGCCGCAGGCTTTACGCATCACCTTTTGCGCTACATTCTTTTTGTAGGCAGAATGGTTGTTGTAGTATTGCATGCAGGTCGGACATTTCTGAATTTCATCCATCAGCCTGTTTTCGGAGTGGCGGTCCAGTTCTCCGTCCAGCAACATCGAAATGTCTGACATTAACTCCGTGCAATTGTGGGGTGGTCTTAAATGGCTCATCTGATTTTAATTTTTGTGATGCGGTTATATTATGCAGATGTTTGTTTATTATTCATGTTTTTTGTAACCCATAGAAGCGGCATATTCTTTCAGGCTTTCTTTCAGCATATTGCGTGCGCGGTGTAATCTGGAACGTACTGTCCCGATTGGAATATCTATAATCTTGGCAATCTCTTCGTAACTGAATCCTTCAATATCGCAGAGCAGAATGACCGTTTTGAAATCGATAGGCAATCTGTTGAGTGCTATCGTGATTTCATCGCCCATCATACCATCGAAAATATCTTCGCGCAAATCATAGGCCACACCTCCTTTGTCTTCATCGGCATCCTGGTACGCAATGATATCTTCATAATCTACCTTTGTCGGCTGTTTCGCTTTTTTGCGATATTCATTGATAAAGGCATTCTTCAATATCTTAAACAACCAGGCTTTGGCATTAGTTCCCTTTTCATATAAAGACATGAATCGAAATGCTTTCATAAAAGTCTCCTGTACCAAATCATTGGCATCCTCTTCATTGTAAGTAAGATGGTAGGCAAAATTGTACAGCGCATCCGCATGCGGAAGCAGTTCGCTTTCGAATAATTCTTCTTTATTTAAAATTGGTTCCTGTGACACAATGGTCATAAAAATAAATATTATACCTTTAAGAAGCGAATTATAGGTTAAAAAGTTCCCTGAATTGAAAGATATTTTGTTAAAATACAGACCTTATTGCTGGCCCAGTCTGTTTTTTCTGTGGACCATCGCGCTTTTCAGCAGTCGGGCATTGCTGAGTATTTCCTACGGAATCATGGCGGTCTGGCTGCTGACAGAGGTATTTTACCTGCAAATAAAATATCGTATTACCGGAGTCAATATTGCTATATTGTCTTTTTTCGGGATATTTCTCATTAGTTCCACGTGGAGCGAACATCCGCTGCAGGCACTTTCTTTTCTTACGGTCAAACTGCCATTTCTGGTAATCGGGTTGTTAGTCGGTAATACCGGAATCTCGGAAAAAGCGACAGAAAAAATCAGGCAGCTGTTTATCTTATTAATAGTAGTCAGTGCCACTTACACACTGACAGTATATCTTTCGGATATCAACTACTGGAAAATGGCTTACACCCGCGGTACCGTATTACCCACTGTATTACATCATTCTGTGTATTCCATGATGGTCGTGTGGGCGATGCTATTTCTATTTCAACAGAGAAGAAAACATCCGTTATTAGTCGCAGTATTATTGGCCTATCTATTTATATTTCTGCACCTGTTGGCCGTTAAAACCGGATTACTGTGTTTGTATATAGGTATTGTATTACTGATTTTCAGTCAGCTCAATAAAAAAACCACTATATATAGTATACCATTATTACTGGCAATCGGAATATTACTGAATTATTCCACCACCATCAAACATAAAATAGATTATCTGAAATACGATTTGCAGCGGATAAATCAAGCGGATGTATTTGATTATTCGGATGCTCGCCGATTAATATCCATGAAAATGGCGGTAGAAATTATGCAGGAACATCCCGTCTTCGGTGTTGGCATCGGCGATGTGCACGAAGCCATCAAACAACAATATATACGGCATTATCAACAATACGACCGGGAAAAAATGATGTTTCCGCACAACACGTATCTGCATATCGCTTGTGCCGCAGGTATCGTCGGACTAATTATTGCAACATGTCTATTTATCTACTTGTTCCGGTGGATAAAAAACCAGCTCTACCGAATCAGCTTTTGCTTACTTTTATTGGTGTGCTGCTGGGATGCATTATTGGAACAACAAGTCGGCGTGGCACTGCTGCTTTGGCTGATAGTACAGTATGACAACAGCAGACAACTAACAAAACAACATGGCTAAAATTGGTTTATTTTTCGGATCATTCAATCCCATACATCACGGACATCTGCTGATGGCCACCCATCTGCGGGAGGCTGCAAATCTGGATGAAATATGGATGATTGTATCGCCACAAAATCCGTTTAAAATAAATACACAACTCGCCGATGAACAACACCGTTATAAAATGGTGGAAATAGCCATACGGGATGTTGACTGGCTGAAGGTCAGCGATATTGAATTTCAGTTAGAGAAACCTTCTTATACGCACGTTACTCTAAAAAAATTGCTGCAGCAATTTAGTGAACATCAGTTTCATCTTATTATAGGTGGTGATAATGTAGCAAAGTTCAATGAATGGAAAGAAGCACAATGGATACAGGATACTATTCCTATATTAATATATCAGCGTGGAAACGTAAATAACAACGGAACAATCCGCAATGCAAGCAGCTATTCCCTGCCATTACTCGATATTAGTTCTACCGATATCCGCAAAAGAATACAGGAAAACAAGACCATCCGCTATTTCGTTCCTGAAAACGTGGAACAATATATTCTGTTTCACAAACTTTTCCGCTCCTGAAATAGTTATACACAAGCCTGTGGATGACGATGCTAAAGTGCTTGAAATGAAGGGCTATTTACCCACATTCTGAAATGTTAAGAAACAGGAGATGATGTGGAGAGCAGTAGACAAAAATAATTACCCACTTTTTGAAAAACACCTGTCAAATAATCTCCACGGGCAACCCAATTTTTACATAATTTAAACACATCAAAAACACGATAATCGACAATGTGACAAGTAAATTTTTACAAACAACAGGATAGGGAAAACGCAATAAACAAGTGTGAATGAAAACGGGAAAACACAATAAAAACGGAACTTTTCACGGTGGACAATATGTTGATAAAAATAAGAACTAATAAAAACAACTGTACCAACAAATAAAGTCCGGAAAAAATATGCACGAATTCACACCGGTAATAAATAGTAGTAAATTAATTTTTTAAAAGAAATAATATCTATATCTAAAGACGGAAACGCATAGCGTCGAAAATTTTAAAAAATAAATAAATCAGCCTATCTTGGCTTCATAATTTTTCATCATGGCAGAAATAGTAGATTTTAAAGAAAAAGTGGCGCAGCTCGGCGAAGTGGGATTTCTCGATATCCACATCGATCCGACCCTGGATTT
>JADLAJ010000256.1 GCA_020848255.1 Chitinophagales bacterium | reverse complement strand
GTAACGGAAATACCGCCGCTATGCTTAATGGCAGAAATCCCCGCACACACGTCCATCCAGCTCAATAAATGTCCGCCCATCAGATTTCCAATCGGGTTGGTATGTGCAGGCATAATCAATTCAGTATGAATATTTAGTGTATCTGAAACTTTTCGTCCTTCCATAATAAAAATTTACGATGTATCCTGAAACAAGTTCGGAACAGGCTAATTTACGATTTTCGATTTAATTCTTATCCAAGATAGTAGAATTGTTTTTTTATAGAAAAATGAATTACTTTTGCAGTAAGTATCTGGTGATTTACTTATTGCTTTTTACTTACATCTTATTGCTTTTTCATGGCTGCGTAGTTCAATTGGATAGAATATCAGATTTCGGCTCTGAGGGTTAGGGGTTCGAGTCCCTTCGCGGTCACTTTTATTTTTAATTTTGTTCATTTAAATTGATGAAATGAACTCTCTGGGAGATAGCGGCATTACAGACAGCGAAGATATTCCTGATATCTTTGAAATAAGTATATGGCTGGATTCATACAACGATATCTTCTCTGATTTTGATTCTCGTCCCCTTTCCGAAAGAACCGTTTCTGATGATTTCCTGACAGAAGTAAGAAAAGTATGTGACGAAAAAAGTCGCAATAAAATACACCTGAAACTATCCATTCCTGAAAATCAGCGAAATACGGACGATGAAAAAGTCATCATCAAGCGCCTGCATTTATACTTCAGAAATAACCATCACCTGATTAAACAAGACCTCCGAAAAAAAAATATACGCGGTCTCTACTACATTCTTGCAGGCACCCTCCTGATGCTTTGTGCCAGTTATATATCCTTCCTGAAACCACAAAAGTTCTATATACACACCTTGTTAATTCTGTTTGAGCCGGCCGGCTGGTTTTTCCTCTGGACAGGCCTTGAACACCTCATTTATTCCTCCAAAAGCAAGAAAGCAGATTTGATTTATTTTAACAAAATGGCCGAAGGGGTCATTCGGTTTGTCAATTTAACCTAAATTACTACTAATCAATTAAATAGAAAATAAAACAAAACCCAGACTTAAACTATTAGTTATTTAAAATACCTGATTTTTCCTACTGAAATCAGCAAAATATTATCCACTTTTTTTAGCAAATTTTCTTTTAAAATGTCAATAACTATACCATTTGGCAACCAAATCTGTTGAACGATTTCGTGTATATTTGCGGGTTCAGGATTTTCCATAGAACTGATAAAATACACAGATGAGACTGAGAAGTTTGGATATTAAAGGATTTAAGAGTTTTGCCGATAAAACTCAGATTAATTTCGATAACAACATTACCGGCATCGTAGGACCGAATGGTTGCGGGAAATCCAATGTGGTGGATGCTATCCGATGGGTACTGGGAGAACAGAAAACCAAGGCTTTGCGTCTGGAAAAAATGGATAATATCATTTTTAACGGCACCAAAGATAAATCAGCTGCCAACATCGCTGAGGTTTCCATTACGCTCGACAATACACGAAATCTCCTTCCTACTGAATTTTCCAGCGTTACCATTACCAGAACGGTGGAACGCGATGGGGACAGTGACTATAAACTGAACGGTGTTTCATGCCGCTTGAAAGATATCCGCGACTTATTTATGGATACCGGTATCTCCACTGATACCTATGCCATCATCGAGTTGAAGATGATTGACCAGATTCTGAACAACGTGGACAATGCGCGACGTACCTTGATTGAACAGGCAGCAGGTATTTCCAAATATAAAACCAGAAAGAAAGAAACGCTGGCAAAATTACAGGCTACCGAAGGTGACCTGAACCGCGTGGAAGATTTGTTATTTGAGATTGACAAGAACTTAAAAGCACTGGAATCGCAGGCAAAAAAAGCCCGTCAGTACAAAAACTACAAAGAAGAGTACAAGGTTATTTCCATCGATTTATCGAAATACGAATTGCATGGCATTAACGAAAGTTTCACGCTATCCAATAAAGAAATTGAAGAGTATGAAGACAATCGTTTAGCTTCTACTACACAAATTGAAGTACTGGAAGCAAATCTGGAAAGAGAAAAACTCGCTGTTTTGGATAAAGAAAAAACGCTTTCTGATCAGCAAAAACAACTCAACAGCTTCTTATCTCAATTACAGGAAAAAGAAAGTCAGAAAAAAATTGACCAGCAAAAATCTACTTTCTTAAAAAATCAGATTGTTCAGCTCAATCAGCAAATTACACAGGCAAGAAACGTCATAGAAATTCTGAGCAAAGAAATTGAGCAGCTTAAAATCTACAACGAAGAAGACGAAAATAAACTGGAAGTTGTTCGTATAGAATTTGACAATGCTAAACTGAAACTGGAAGAGCAGCGCAACACCAATCTGGAATTCAGAAATAATTTAGATGAAGCGCGTAACAGACATGTTGCCAGCACGAATAAAATTACCGAAACGGAGAAACTGATTGCGGTAAAAGAATCGCAGCACGAAGCTCTGCAACGCAGTGCACAGCAATCCATGTTTGAAAACGAGGAGCGTATCAAAACGTTGGAAGGTTTACGAAATGACATTGCACAAACGGAAGAAAAAATCGAAAAGCAGAAAATGCTGGTGGATGATTTGCGCAGAAAAGAAGAAGAGAACATGGATAAAATCCAGGTACTCGAAGAAAAAACGGAACAGCTTCGTCAGGATTTAACCAACAAAAACAGAACCTTAGACGCAAAAAACAATGAGTTTAAGCTGACCAAAAACATGATTGACAATCTGGAAGGTTTCCCGGAATCCATCAAGTTTTTAAAGAAAAATGTCAACTGGCTGAAAGACACACCATTGCTTTCCGATATTATTTATTCAGAAGAAAAATACCGCGTAGCTATTGAAAGCGTGCTTCAACCCTACCTCAACAACTTTGTGGTGGATACGGAAAACGAAGCCATCAACGCGATTGATGTTTTATCTCAGAGCTCCGTAGGTAAAGCAAGTTTTTTGATTTTAGATTATTTTAAAAAGACAACTGTTCACAGTGGACAGTCTACGCTGGACAATACCAAAAAGGCAATTGATGTTGTTCAGATTGATGAAAAGTTTAAGCCACTTTTGTCTTACCTGTTAAACGGCATTTACATTGCAGATGAAGGTACAGATGTAAACAGCGTCTTCGATAAAATTGAAAACAAGAAAGATATTTTCATCATCTCCAATTCCGGTCATTTATTAAAATCGGACAAACAGATTTCCGGTGGTGCCGTTGGTTTATTTGAAGGTAAACGTTTGG
>JADLAJ010000255.1 GCA_020848255.1 Chitinophagales bacterium | reverse complement strand
AGAATAAAATGTACCTGCGCCATCCTGATGTTATCGAAAATATATCGAATATAAACCAGCTGGTGTTTGATAAAACCGGAACACTTACACAACAAAGCAATGTAAAAGTAACGTATACCGGAAAAACACTGGATGAAGCAGAGCAGATAAATATTGCTTCTTTACTGGCACAGTCATCACATCCGCTGAGCAAAGCTGTGGTAGATTTCTTAAATAAAAATACGATAGTATCTATTGAAAATTTCAAAGAAACTGCCGGTAAAGGAATAGAAGGCTGGATAGAAGATAAATATTTTAAAATTGGCTCTTATGAATTTGTGCATGGAACAAGCAGTCAAAAACCCAATAATAGTGTGGTGTACGTAAAAGTAGATAATGAAGTGTCAGGTGATTTTAAAATTGTCAATAATTACAGATTCGGTTTCAATCAGCTGATGGAAGTCTTAAAAAGCAAATTCACTATTTCTGTGATTTCCGGAGATAACGATGCAGAACAACAAAAACTGCAAAGTATACTGGGTAAAGATGCTGAAGTATTATTTCATCAGAAACCGGATGATAAACTGAATTACATACATCATTTGCAAGAAGCAAAACAAAAAAATGTTATGATGGTAGGAGACGGGCTGAATGATGCGGGAGCGTTGAAGCAAAGTAATGTGGGAATTGCGATTACTGAGAATTCCAATAATTTCAGTCCGGCCTGTGATGGTATTTTAGACGCTGCACAGTTTTCAAATCTGGATAAATTTATTCAGTTTGCAAAATCCGGCAAACGTATCATCATGACAAGTTTCGTGCTGTCAGTTCTCTACAATGTTATAGGGTTGTATTTTGCTGTTCAGGGCACTTTATCACCTTTGATTGCAGCTATTTTGATGCCATGCAGTTCTATCAGCATCATTCTGATAACTTATGGCATGAGTGAATTGTCTGCATGGAAAATTGGATTAAATAAAACATGATAAAAGTCATATTTTAGGTTGACTGCTATCATCTAAATAAAATACAAATTAAAATACCTTTGAAACCGAATAATAAAGTATGAGCGTAATCATTATAATGTTAATAGGAAGTTTAATCATCGCAGGAGGGTTTTTAATAGCTTTTTTGTGGAGCGTGAAAGACGGACAGTATGAAGATGAATATTCTCCTGCACATCGTATGTTATTCGACGATACAATTAATAATAAACCAATCAAGTAATTAATATGGAATTAGAAAGATTTTCTTATGACAACCGCTTACCGAAGTACTTTGCGTACGCTACCATTTTATGGGGCGTTGTCGGTATGCTTGCAGGTGTTCTAATCGCATTTCAGTTGGCGTTTCCCGTTCTAAACTTAGACATGGCAGCTACAACATTTGGTCGTGTTCGACCTGTTCACACAAATGCAGTAATTTTTGCATTTGTCGGAAATGGAATTTTTACCGCCATCTATTATTCATTACCTAGATTACTGAAAACGAAAATGTTCAGTAAGGTATTGGGTAACATTCACTTCTGGGGCTGGCAATTAATCATTGTGGCAGCAGCAGTTACGCTTTTGGCAGGTTACACTACCGGAAAAGAATATGCAGAATTAGAATGGCCGATTGATATTGCTATCACTTTAGTTTGGGTAGTATTTGGCATCAATATGTTCGGAACCATCTTAACACGCAGAGAAAGACACTTATACGTGGCTATCTGGTTCTTTATTGCTTCCTGGGTAACCGTTGCGATGTTGCACATCGTTAACTCCATTGAATTACCATTCTCATTAATGAAAAGTTATCCGGTGTACGCAGGTGTGCAGGATGCATTAGTGCAGTGGTGGTACGGACATAATGCGGTAGCGTTTTTCTTGACAACACCTTATTTAGGGTTGATGTATTACTTCGTACCAAAAGCAGCGAACAGACCGGTATATTCTTACCGATTAAGTATCGTTCACTTCTGGTCATTAATATTCTTATACATCTGGGCCGGACCTCACCACTTATTATATACAGCATTACCTGAATGGGCACAATCATTAGGTACTGCATTCTCCATCATGCTTATTTTACCAAGCTGGGGTGGTATGTTAAATGGATTATTCACCCTTCGTGGTGCTTGGGATAAAGTTCGTGAAGATCCTATTTTGAAATTCTTTGTAGTAGGTGTTACCTGCTATGGTATGTCTACGTTTGAAGGACCTATGTTATCTCTTAAAAACGTGAACGCCATCTCTCACTATAGTGACTGGACCATTGCACACGTTCACATCGGTGCATTAGGCTGGAACGGTTTCATGACATTCGGTATGATGTACTGGCTGATACCAAGATTATTCAAAACAGAGTTGTTCTCTAAGAAATTAGCGAGTACACACTTCTGGATTGGAACATTAGGTATTATCCTTTATGCAATTCCTATGTACTGGGCTGCTTTCCGTTCTTATTTCATGTTTAAAGCATTTACACCGGAAGGACAGTTACAATATCAGTTTATCGATATCGTACAAACAACTATTCCTTTTTATGTAATGAGAGCCGTTGGTGGTACTATCTATTTAGTTGGTACATTATTAATGGTTTACAACTTAGTTAAAACGGCTCAAACAGGAACATTTGTAGAAAGTGAAGAAGCAGAAGCCGCTCCATTGGCAAAACAATACACACCTACAGGAAAAAGATTCTGGCATAGTGTGATTGAAAGAAAACCAATTTTGATGCTGGTTGCAAGTTTAGTTGTTGTAGCATTAGGCGGTATCTTTGAATTAATTCCTACTTTCTTAATCAAATCTAATATCCCAACAATAGCAAGTGTAAAACCATACACACCACTTGAATTGCATGGAAGAGATATTTATATTAAAGAAGGATGTTATACCTGTCACTCACAGATGATACGTCCATTCAGATATGAAGTGATGCGTTACGGTGAATACTCTAAAGCAGGTGAATTTGTATATGATCATCCATTCCAATGGGGAAGTAAACGTACCGGTCCGGATTTGGCGCGTATCGGCGGAAAATATCCGGATAGCTGGCACTTTAACCACATGCTGGAACCAACCTCCATGTCTCCGGGATCTGTAATGCCTAAATATCCTTGGTTATTCCGAAGAGATTTAGATGTATCATCCACCAACTCTAAGATAAGTGCGATGAGAAGTCTGGGTGTGCCGTATGAAGCAGGCTATGAAGCAAAAGCAAATGCTGATTTATCAGCACAGGCAGAAAAAATTGCGGCAAGTTTAAAAACGGATAAAATAGAAATCAGCAGTAAAAAAGAAATTATTGCGCTGATTGCTTATTTGCAACGTGTCGGAAAAGATATTAAATCAGAACCAAAAGTTGCTGTCAAATAAGATAGCCGCAATTATTAAACATTAAACTAACAGACATGAAGTTCATAAATTATTTAGAAGGTATCTCGGGCATAAGCATTTATCCCCTGACTTCATTATTGTTGTTTGTAGCTTTCTTTACAGTAGCCACTATTTT
The DNA here is from genome assembly GCA_020848255.1 of Chitinophagales bacterium. GTDB lineage: Bacteria > Bacteroidota > Bacteroidia > Chitinophagales > JADIYW01 > JADJSS01. The sequence goes on along the minus strand of JADLAJ010000255.1, from coordinate 87 downwards.
GGTCATGCGAACAGACAACGGGTTTATCGACCATATGAAAAATATGCCTTTAGAAAAAGATTCTATTGATTAAAAAAATAAAACGTT
>JADLAJ010000254.1 GCA_020848255.1 Chitinophagales bacterium | reverse complement strand
TTCTTTTGGTGTATTTGAAATAACCCACCTGCAACATCACCGATAAATTTTCAACGAAGAAAATCCCGCATAGAATCGGAATCAATAACTCTTTACGAACAATTAAGGAAACCGTTGCGATTACACCTCCGAGCATTAAACTGCCCGTATCGCCCATAAATACAGTAGCCGGGAAGGCATTGTACCATAAGAAACCAATCGTAGCTCCGATTAATGCTGCACATACAATTACGACTTCCGCAGAGTCAGGTATGTATAATACATTTAAGTAGTCGGCAATTTTTACGTTGCCGGATACATAGGCAAAGATGGCAAGTGTGATTAACACAATAACGGAAACACCTGCTGCCAAACCATCAATGCCATCGGTAAGATTAGCCGCATTGGAAACTGCCGTGATGATAAATATCACAAACGGAATAAAAAATATCCATCCCCATTTTTGATAGTCATTCGTAAATGGTTTCAGGAAATACGAATAGTCCAGTAAATTATCTTTCAAAAACGGAATATTCGTTTTGAGTGCTTTGGTTTCATGCGATAAATATTTATTGCCCACAATTATTCCTTTGCCTTCATACATAGCGTTGGCAGAAGAGAACACCTGTTCCGGTTTATCCCAGTTTATCTTTCCGTCTTTGTCAATCTGGTATTCGAAGACATTATCGAAATCCCGCACTTTTACGGAAGGGTGGAAATACAACACACATCCTACCACTAATCCTAAGACTACCTGTGCCAAAATCTTAAACATGCCACGCAAACCTTCTTTGTCTTTTTTAAATACTTTTATATAATCATCTAAAAAACCGATGGCACCCATCCATATCGTAGATATCAATAACAAAATGACATACACATTATCCAAACGGGCAAACAAGAGTGTTGGAATTACGATAGCCGCAATGATGATAACACCACCCATCGTTGGTGTACCTTTCTTTTCTACCTGTCCCTGCAAACCTAAATCGCGTACTGATTCACCAATCTGCATTTTACTTAACCAGCGGATCACTCTTCTTCCTATCAGCATAGAAATAATCAACGATACAATAATCGCCATGGATGCACGGAAAGAAATGTATTGAAACAGCCTCGAACCCGATAGTCCGAAATTTTCCTGCAAATATTTAAACAAGTAGTACAGCATTATTTATTCATTTCTTTAAATGTTTCCAGCAATATTGCTTTGTCATCAAATGGATATTTTATGTTGCTTATTTCCTGATATTTTTCATGTCCTTTTCCAGCCAGCAGAATAATATCTTTTGCATTGGCAAGATTGCAGGCTATGCGGATTGCTTCTCTTCTGTCGGTCACCGACATTACTTTATTATAATTCTGAGCAGGAACGCCTGCTTTCATATCGTTTATAATATCTTCCGGCACTTCGTTGCGCGGATTATCGGAAGTAAGAATTACCTTATTCGACAACTCAGTTGCAATGTGTGCCATATCCGGACGTTTGGTTTTATCTCTGTTTCCTCCGCAGCCCACTACCGTTATCACCTGTTCATTGTGTGTACGGATTTCGTTTATAGTATCCAATACATTTTTCAATGCATCCGGCGTGTGTGCGTAATCGATAATTCCGATTATCTTTTGCTGAGACGACATGATACAATCAAATCTTCCTTCCGCTCCTCTCAGTGTTGAAATAGCACTTAATGCTTCTTCTTTATCCATCCCCAACAAAACACAGGTTGCGTAAATTGCCAGAAGATTATAAGCATTAAAACGACCGGTCATTTGCAAATGCACATCTACTCCTTCGGATTCCACTATCAAACCTGAGAATGCATTTTCTAAAATTTTAAAACGGAAATCTGCTAAACTCTTTACTGCGTATGAATATTTTTTTGCGCTTGTATTCTGCAGCATTACCTCGCCGCGCTTATCATCAATATTTGTTAAGGCGAAAGCTTTTGCAGGCAACTGGTCAAAGAATTTCTTCTTTGCATAAATATATTCCTGAAATGTTTTATGATAATCTAAATGGTCGTGTGTGATATTGGTAAAAATCGCGCCTGTAAATTCCAGCCCAAAGATTCTGTCCTGATCTGCAGCATGTGAACTCACTTCCATAAATGCATACTCACAATTCTCATCCACCATTTTTTGCAGCAAAGCATTAATGGCAATCGGATCCGGAGTAGTATGTGTGGAAGGGATTTCTTCGTTATTAATCTTGTTTACAATTGTAGACAACAATCCTGATTTATGATTTTTCTGCACATAAATCTGATGTAATAAAGTCGCAACGGATGTTTTACCATTTGTACCGGTTACACCCACTAATTGTAATTTCTTTGAAGGATGGTCGTAAAAATTACAGGCCATGATGGCTGAAGTTTTACGGGCATCTTTCACCAGTACGTAAACAACAGCCGCATTCGGTTCTGTCGGAATTTCCTCACATACAATTACACTTGCTCCTTGTTCCGTTACTTTTGGAATGAAAGAATGACCGTCTACTGTTGTGCCTTTCACAGCAAAAAACACATCTCCTTGTTCTACTTTACGGGAATCCAGCTTCAATTCATTGACAGCAATAGCTGTATCGCCAATGATTTTAATTGGATTCACTTGTTCTAATATGTGTTTCAGCTCTTTCATTAATTTAAAACCAGTTGTATTAAACTTCCTTTTACGATTTGTCTTCCGGCAGGAATAGATTGCCCTGCCACTTTTCCTTTTCCGAAAAAGGAAACTTTCAATCCTTTATTTTCTAATAGATAAATAGCGTCATCTAACAGCATACCTTTTACACTAGGTACTGTATTCTTATCCATATCTAATTTCCCAACTCCGATTTTTCTGGAACTGTCGCTTTTTACAAATGCATATTCCCAGTCTTCTTTAAAATCAAATTTTATATTGAAGCGCTTGTTGAATTCACTCACTTCTTCTTTAGTGCCGATTAACATTGGCAATGGTTTATTCAAAATGGTTGAATCTTTATTAATCGCCTTATTCGACTGAATATTTGAGGTGATAATTTTATCCGCCATTGTTTTAAATATCGGAGCAGATATTGCACCACCGGTTGTCAATGCACCTTGCGGACCGCCAACCACTACTATACAGGAATACAAAGGCGCATCTGCCGTGAAGAAGCCAACAAACGACGATAAATTTTTATCCGTATAGCCGCTACTTCCGAAACTCATTTTTGCCGTACCAGTTTTTCCGGCAATACGATAATGCGGTGTAAAAATTCCACGACCTGTTCCGTTCGGATCTTCCACCACGCGAAGCATAATTTCTTTCGCCATTTGTGCGGCTTTCTCACTGCATATTTTTTTAGTGGAAGAGGATACTTTATACTCTCTGATTACTTTTCCGTTGTCCACGACTTCCTGCACCAGATAAGGTTTTACGCGTGTTCCGTTGTTTGCAATGGCATTATAAAAAGACAAAATCTGCAGTGGTGTAAACTTCACTTCATAACCATGACCTATCCAGGCCAATGACATGGCACTCCAGTTTTCAGGTTTGTTTACAAACGGATTACGTTCACCTTTTAAATCAATTTTAGTTAAATCCGTTAATCCAAACTGTTGTAATTTCTCATAATACTTTTTGTTATTGCCGCCATAGAATTTAGTCAGCCAATTGGCTATGGACACGTTTGAAGAAATTGCGAATGCTTTCCCCGGTGTCAGAAATGTATACTGCGAATTATGCCCGTCGTCCGTAAGTACGCGACCACCGAACACACCTGTTGCATGATTTGAATTGGTTGAATCGGTTAATGAAATAAATCCGTCGTCGAACAAAGACAAATAACCGGCCATTTTAAAAACAGAACCTGGTTCATTGCTTAAACCCAAAGCGTAATTATAAATTTCTGAGTAATTTCCGCTGCTGTTTTTCCCAAGATTTGCAATTGCCTTGATGGCACCAGTTTTCACTTCCATCAAAACTGCACAGCCAAATTCTGCCTGCGATTCTATCAATGCATTTTGCAAAGATGTTTCAGCAATATCCTGTAAACCTAAATCAATGGTAGTAATGATATCATATCCGTTTTGCGGCTCTATCTGTCCGGCACCTTTCATTGGTACCCATTCGCCACCGGCAATTTTTTGTTTCAGTACTTTTCCGTTAATTCCTTTTAATAGAGAATCGGATGCTTCCTCTAAACCGATGTCTTGTGCATTATCGCGAATCAATCCGATAGTACGTTGAGCAAGTTGTCCGTATGGGTTGCTTCTTTCCTGATGTGTTTCAATAATTAATCCGCCTTTGAATTTTCCTTCGCGGAAAAGCGGCCATTGTTTTACGTCTTTTAATAAAGTATAATTTGCTTTTGCACATAAAGGAAAATAGCGTTTCTTTTCTTTGCGTGCTTTGATTAGTTGTTGTCTGTAACCCTGAATAGAATTCTGATTAAAATTCTTCCACATATAGAATGCCAGCGAATCTACATTGCGTTTAAAGATTTCATTCGTCATCGCTTTAGATGCGAAATCTATGTGCAATTCAAAATAAGGTACGGATGTTGCGAGCAATTTATCATCGGCAGAATAGATATTTCCTCTTTCAGCCGTAACATCAAAATAATTGGTGGTTAAGCTGTCTGCCAGTGATTTCCAGTATCCGTGTTTGTACGTCTGAATTTGATATACCTTACCCAACACAGCGACACCAAAGAGTGTGCATAATCCACCGATGAGGTAGATGCGAAATAATATATTGGATTTAATATTCAATGTTGGCTATTGTCTTATTTAATTTATTCCAGTGTTCCTTTCTTCACTTCAATTTTTTTCGGTGGCTCCTGTAAGGACTTCAATCCGTATGGTTCCAGAATTTTCTGTAATTCAGATTGTTTGCTTTTCTGATTCATCTCGGTTTTCACCGTCATGTATTCCCAGCGCAGTTCTTTTATCGTTTCCTGTTTTTTATTGATTCCTCTGTTTAAGCGTACTGCCATGTGCGTATTAAAAATTTCTATCACTCCAATAAAAACGATGGCAACGACAAACAGGAAATTATGTATTACCTGTGCATAGGAAATAAAGTCATCGATACCAAATACGCGCAATACACTTTCTACCATCTTTTGTAGTTTGTTTTGCGTCGGTGCCTGTTCGATATTTATTTCTTCTTCGGTCATTTTATTTTTTCCGCTATTCTCAATTTTGCACTGCGTGCTCTGGAATTTATTTTCAATTCTGCTGTACTTGCTTCCATTGGTTTTCTGGTAATTACTTTCAGATGATGTTCAAATCTTCCGAACACATCTTTTTCCGGTTCACCTTCAAAGACACCATTCTTCATGAAATTTTTTGTCAGCCGGTCTTCGAGAGAATGATAACTCATGATGACCAATCGTCCGCCTTCTTCCAGCACCTCTTCGCTTTGCTGCAAAAAATCCTTGATGGCGTTCAGCTCATCGTTCACTTCAATTCTTATTGCCTGAAAAACCTGTGAAAAATATTTTACTTCTATTCCCTTGGAAACCGTTTTGCAGATATCCACTAAATCTTTAGTGGTTTCAATCGGCTGAATGCTGCGTTGTTCCACAATTTTATGTGCCAGTGTTTTAGCATTAATAACTTCTCCGTAAAACCCTAAGATGTTTTGCAGTTGTTCTGCAGAATACGTATTCACGATGTCTTTCGCACTGATACCTTCTTTCGTATTCATCCGCATATCCAGTGGCGCATCGAAGCGGGTAGCGAAGCCGCGGGATGGTTCATCAATCTGGTGTGATGAAATACCGAAATCTGCCAGGATGCCCTGTACCCGTGTTACGCCGTGCAATTTTAAAAATCGTTTTAGATGTCTGTAATTTGCCTGTATGAGTGTGAAGCGATTATCTTCCGGCACATTTCGTTTTGCATCTTCGTCTACGTCAAATGCAAACAGTTTTCCCTTTTCCCCCAATCGTTTCAGCATTTCTTTTGAATGTCCGCCGCCGCCAAAAGTTACATCTACGTATATTCCGTCCGGTTTGATTTGCAAACCTTCCATACATTCATTCAACATTACCGGAATATGATACATGTACTTTTCTCCTCTTTTTAAAGAACTATTTATTACTGTTTAATTTTGCCCAAATCTCATCTGCCATCTGCGCAAAGTTTTC
>JADLAJ010000253.1 GCA_020848255.1 Chitinophagales bacterium | reverse complement strand
CCGTTTACACCTTGTATCGGTTCAATAATAACAGCACAGATTTCGTTTTCAGCAAAGGCTTTTTTCAGCCAGGCTTCATCATTGAAATCTAAAAATAGAACATGCGAGTCGTCGTTTACTGGAGGTTTTATTTTTGCATTATCTGTAACCGCCACAGCACCGGAAGTACGTCCGTGAAAGGCACCTCTGAATGCAATTACCTTTTTTCTGTTATTATGGAAGGAAGCAACTTTTAAGGCATTCTCAACTGCTTCAGCACCGCTGTTACACAAAAATAAACTGTAATCGTCATATCCGGAAAGCTGGCCCAGTTTATCTGCCAGCTTTTGCTGGATATCAATGTGTACAGAGTTTGAATAGAAGGACAGCTGATGGATTTGCTTTTCTAATTTATTGATATAGTAAGGATGTGCATGACCGATGGAAATTACGGCGTGACCACCATATAAATCCAGGTATTTAGTGCCTTTATCATCATACACAAAAGAGCCTTCACCGTTTACCAGGTTAACATCAAACAGCGGATATACGTCAAATAATTTCATAGAATAGTTGTGAGTCGTAAGTAGTGAGTGTTTAGTTTAATAAGCAACAGATTTTAAGTTCAATCCTTCATTCTCCTCAAATCCAAACATCAGATTCATATTTTGAACAGCTTGTCCGGATGCGCCTTTTACCAGATTATCAATGATTGAAATAATCATCAGTTTATTGCCGTTTTTTTCCAGATATAATAAGCATTTATTGGTGTTGATGACTTGTTTTAAGTCAATTGTTTTTTCTGAAATAAAGACAAACGGTTCAGCATTGTAAAATTGCTGATAGATAACTGTTGATTCCTCTATAGATTTATCGGTATCAATATATATTGTTGCAATTATACCTCGTGTGAAATCACCACGGTATGGAATAAAATTGATTGATTCGGTAAATGTATTTTGTAACTGAACAAGCGATTCATTAATTTCTCCTAAATGCTGATGGGTGAATGGCTTGTATACGCTGACATTATTGTTTCTCCAGGTAAAATGTGATGTTTCGCTTAATGAAACACCAGCACCAGTGCTGCCGGTAATGGCAGAAATATGTATTTCACTTTGCAGCAGTTTTTTGGCTGCCAAGGGCAGTAATGCCAGCTGAATGGCAGTAGCAAAACAACCCGGATTGGCAATCTTTACAGCTTGTTTGATGTTGTCTTTATTCAATTCAGGTAAGCCGTATACAAACTCACCGGCATTTTCTTTTAATCGGAAATCATTGCTTAAATCAATAATTTTTGTGGAAGGAGGGAAGCTGTTATTGGCTAAAAAAGTGCTTGCTTCGCCATGAGGTAAACACAAAAACAGCACATCCACTCCCTGATTGATTTCATTGGTAAAAACCAAATCTGTATCACCCAGTAAATCGTTATGAATGTCGCTGATTTTTTTGCCTGCCTGACTTCTGCTGTAACAGAAATAAATTTCTGTTTTTGGATGATTCAAAAGAATACGTATCAGTTCGCCGCCTGTATAGCCCGCTGCACCTATAATTCCTGCTGTAATCATATTGTAAGATAAATAAAAATGTCGGACTAAAAATCCGACATTGTATAATCTTTATATTAAAATAAACAGCTTATTCGTTTATCGTTTACCCACTCCCATACCTTGCATACGCTTCATCATTACTTTCATCTGGTCAAATTGTTTGATGAAGGCGTTGACTTCCTGAATAGTATTTCCAGAACCTTTGGCTAAGCGTTCTCTGCGTTTTCCATTGATTAAATCTGGATTTCTGCGTTCTTCCGGTGTCATGGAAAAAATAATCGCTTCAATTTTTTTGAAGGCATTATCGTCGATATCAATATCCTTTACTGCTTTGCCAACACCCGGAATCATACCTAATAAATCCTTGATATTTCCCATTTTGCGAATCTGATTGATTTGCTGTAAGAAATCTTCAAAGTCAAACTGGTTTTTTGCAATTTTTTTACTTAAACGTTGTGCCTCTTTTTCGTCAAATTGTTCCTGCGCTTTCTCTACGAAGGAAACAATATCACCCATCCCTAAAATACGCTGAGACATACGTTCCGGATAGAAAATATCAAGTGTGTCGATCAGTTTTTCACCACGCGAAACAAATTTAATGGGTTTATTGACAGTATATTTAATAGATAAAGCTGCACCGCCACGTGTATCACCATCTAATTTGGTTAACACAACACCGTCAAAGTTGATTCTTTCGTTGAATGCTTTTGCTGTATTTACAGCATCCTGACCAGTCATGGAATCCACGACAAACAAGGTTTCTTGCGGTTGAATAGCTTGTTTTACATTGTAAATCTCATTCATCATCTCCTCATCCACCGCTAAACGGCCGGCGGTATCGACAATGACTACATTTTGCCCTTTTTGTTTGGCGTAAGCGATGGCATTTTGTGCAATAGAAACCGGGTTTTTATTTTCGGGTTCTGAATAAACTTCCACACCAATCTGTTCGCCCAGTACTTTTAACTGATCTACCGCAGCAGGGCGATATACGTCACAAGCTACTAAAAGAGGTGTTTTATTAAGTTTTGTTTTTACGTGATTAGCCAGTTTTCCGGAGAAAGTGGTTTTACCAGAACCTTGTAATCCTGAGATTAAGATAACGGCAGGAGAGCCTTTGATATTAATTTCAGTAGCTGTGCCACCCATTAACTGAGTGAGTTCATCACTGACAATTTTTACCATCAACTGACCTGGTGAAACAGAGGTTAATACATTCTGTCCCATCGCTTTGTCCTTAATAGTATCAGTGAATTCTTTGGCTATTTTATAATTCACATCGGCATCCACCAATGCACGGCGGATATCTTTTACGGTAGCTGCAATATTTAACTCCGTCAGTTTACCCTGACCTTTCAGATTCTTAAACGCGCCTTCGAGTTTATCCTGTAAATTTTCAAACATGATTTTTAAATTTGATAATTAGCTAATTCGCTAATTGATAAATTGTTAGTAATAAGTAAGTCTCTGTACCTTACCTAAGTATTTAGCTAAACGAATTACCTGACGGGTATATCCGTATTCGTTATCGTACCAAACATATAATACGATAGATTTTTTGCTTGGCGAAATTAAGGTCGCATGTGAATCTAAAATAGATGCATGTGAATTACCAACACAATCCGTTGATACCAGTTCCTGAGAGGTGGAGTAGTCGATTTGTTCTACCAGTTCACCATTCGTAGCAGCATCTCTGATGATGGCATTTACTTCGTCAATTGTAGATACTTCCTTAGATAAGTTTAGGTTTAGAATTGCCAGAGAAACATCTGGTGTTGGTACACGAACGGCATTCCCGGTAAATTTACCCGACATTGCCGGTATAACTTTTGTAATGGCACTGGCTGCGCCTGTTTCTGTAATTACCATATTTAAAGGTGCAGAACGCCCACGTCGATAACTCTTGTGGTAGTTGTCCAATAAATTCTGGTCGTTGGTGTAGGAGTGAACCGTTTCAACGTGACCGCTTTCGATACCTAATTTATCTGCAATTACTTTAATGATTGGAGAGATGGCATTAGTTGTACAAGATGCTGCAGTGAATATCTGTCCGTTGTCCGGATTGAAATCTAAATGATTTACACCATAAACGATATTAGGCAAACTTCCTTTTCCCGGTGCCGTCAGTAATACTTTTGCAATACCTTTTGCTTTCAGGTGAGTGTTGAGTTTTTCCTCGTCTCTGAAAATACCGGAATTGTCGATTAGTAAAGCATCGTTGATGCCGTACGCCGTATAGTCAATATCAGCAGGATTGTCAGAAACAATCATGTGGATTTCATTGCCGTTGGCAATCAAAGATTTTTTAGTGTAATCTTCTGTGATAACCCCACGGAATTTTCCATGTACAGAATCTTTACGTAACAGGGAAGAACGTTTTTTTATTTCTTCATCTGTATTTTTACCGCGTGTAACAATGGCGCGTAATCTTAACTGTTCGCCGTTTCCGTGTTGTTGAATGAGTTCACGAGCGGCTAATCTTCCAATTCGTCCGAAACCAAACAGAACAACGTCGATTGGTTTTATAACTCTTTTGTCTTTTCCGTAGTCTTTTAACTTTTCTGCAATAAATACATCATAGTCACTGTTTCCTTCTTTCAGCCATTCTCTGCCAAGAGTTGCCAGGTCAATTCTGGTAGGTGCGATTTCTAATTTTGCAATTGATTTTGCCAGTTCCAGCAGCAGTTCAATAGATAAAGGTAAGTCGAGATATTTTTTAGCAAATTCTTTATTGTTTAAAACCTCAGTATATCTTGCATCTACAATGTTTCTTCTTAAAATAACTAATTCCACATTTTTATCCAACCAAAGTGTTCCTGCGATATTGATGAGTTCTAAGGCGCTTTTTTCTTTAGAATTCCAGTTGCTCATGTTGTAGTGTTGTTTTTACGGATGATAGAATGGATATAAGATTACAAATACTTAATTACCTAGGTAGTTTTTTAATAATTTACTTCTTGAAGTGGCACGTAGTTTATTGATAGCTTTATCTTTAATCTGACGAACGCGTTCGCGGGTTAAACCGAATTTTTCACCGATATCTTCGAGTGACATTGGATGTTCCACTCCGATTCCGAAATAGTATTTAATTACGTCTTTTTGTCTGTCTGTTAAAGTAGATAAGGAGCGTTCAATTTCTTTACGTAAAGACTCTAAATATTCTAACTGTAAATCTGTTCTTGGCGCAGAGGTGTTTTCCAATACATCAAGCAACGAGTTTTCCTCACCTTCCTGAAACGGAGCATCCACCGATACGTGACGGGCTGCCACTCCTAAAGTTGTTTCTACCTCTTCACGGGTAATTTCCAGCATTTCTGCTAATTCGTCAGCAGATGGTTCGCGTTCGAATTCCTGCTCTAGGTTGGAAAATGCTTTGTTGATTTTATTTAAAGAACCCACTTTATTTAAGGGCAAACGTACTATACGGGATTGTTCCGCCAAAGCCTGTAAAATAGACTGACGAATCCACCAAACTGCATAAGAAATGAATTTAAAACCACGCGTTTCATCGAAACGTTGTGCCGCTTTAATTAAACCTAAATTACCTTCGTTAATTAAGTCACTCAGCGTTAAACCCTGATTCTGGTATTGCTTTGCTACCGAAACCACAAAACGTAAGTTCGCTTTTGTCAAACGCTCTAAAGCAATCTGGTCGCCGGCTCTGATACGCTGTGCTAAATCAACTTCTTCTTCTGGAGTTAATAAGTCAACTTTTCCGATTTCTTGTAAATATTTTTCTAAGGATTGGCTTTCGCGGTTGGTAATGGATTTGGTAATCTTGAGCTGACGCATACTTAATTTAGTTGGATGAAATTTTAAAAGAGTGCAAAGATAATGTTTTTCTATTTGAATGTCAATATCTTAACATTACATTAACGTGGATGTTTTGCAATATAATGACTATTTTAGCAAAGTAAAAATGCCCATGTTAAAACGCGTCGACAGAGTTGTTCTAGGTAGTTTCATCGTACCCTTAATCATCACTTTTGGATTAACGTCGTTTATTTTTATGATGCAGTTTCTCTGGAAATACATCGATGATTTTGTGGGTAAAGGGTTGGAAACGAGTTTGTTGTTTAAGTTGGTCGGACTTTTTACATTAACTATCGTTCCTATGGCATTACCACTTGCTATTTTGCTGGCATCTACGATGGTAATAGGTACACTGGGAGAGAATAATGAACTTACGGCATACAAAACAGGCGGCTTATCCTTGTTAAGGGTAATGGGGAGTCTGGTTGTTTTTACCATATTCTTAGCTTTTGGTGCTTTTTATTTCTCCAATAATGTGCTGCCGAAGGTACACTTGAAATTTTATTCTCTTTTATATGACATAAGAAAACAAAAACCTGCCTTAGATATCAAGGAAGGTGTTTTTTACAGAGGTATTTCCGGATTTGCCCTAAAAATTCATCATAAAGACCCGGATAACAAAACCTTGTATGGAATTATGGTGTACGATCATTCACAGGGAAAAGGTAATGACAATGTGGTTTTGGCGGATAAAGGGGATATTGCATTAAGTAATACCGGTGAGCATTTGATTTTAACCTTGTACAACGGCAAGCAGTATCAGGATGTGAAAAAGCGAAGTAGTACATCAGAAGAAGCAAAATCGGAACAGACCATCATGGAATTTAAGCAATGGCGTAAAATTTTTGATTTGCGGGAATTCAAAATGACACGAACGGATCAATCATTATTCAAAACGCACTTTATCATGTACAATGCCCGTCAGCTGATGAAAGAGGCAGATTCGAGCAGGAAGGACATTGAAAAACGTATAGATGAAATTCGCTTAAACAGTTCTACTTATTTTTCCGCCTTTAAAACAGTTCCTGATTCTGTGAAAGTAAAGGTGAGCAGTATACCGAATAAACCGGATATAAATAATGTCTTTAAGCGAAATATCACTCAGAATTGTCTGTCCGTAGGTTTAGGCAGCCTGCAGGGATTAATGAATTACACGCAACTTACTGTCAGTGATCTTGATTTTAAACAAACAAATTATGTGAATTATTACTGTGAATGGTATCGTAAATTTAGTTTGTCATTTGCTTGTCTGGTATTGTTGTTTGTAGGGTGCGCCATGGGAGCTATTGTCAGAAAAGGTGGTTTTGGAATGCCGATTTTAATTGCCGTTTTATACTTCGTATTATTTCATGTGCTGAATGTAACCGGCGAAAAACTGGCAAAAAGCCTGGTTATTCCTCCATTTGCCGGTATGTGGTTATCTTCACTGGTATTGATGCCGGTAGCTTTGTTTTTAACCTATAAAGCCAATAATGATTCTGTTTTATTCCGAAGTGAATGGTATACTAATATTTTCGATGGTGTAAAAAAGATTATTCAGAAATTATTCAATAAAAAAGTAAGTGCTTGAGTTATGCTTTTTTGATATTGTTTTTATTTATTCTGATGTATGCCTACATCCTTTATCCCACGCGTTTAAAGAAACAGGCATCCGCTAAAACATTACAGTTTGCAGCCTATTCCATGCAAGATAATCTGCCTGCAGTAAATATTGTTATTCCAGTCTGTAATGAAGAAAAAGTAATAGAAGCGAAGCTCACCAGCATTTTGCACAGTGATTATCCAAATGATAAAATACAAATCTTTCTTGGCTTGGATAATTGTACCGATAGTACAAAATCCATCATTGAATCGAAATTTTCAACTGATAATATTAAGGTTATAGAATTCACTGAACGTCAGGGAAAACCTGCTATTTTGAACCAAATCATCAATGATAAAATTCCTTTGGATAACAGCATTCTCATTTTAACAGATGCGAATGTGATTTTCACGAAAGACACCATTTCTGAGCTGGTAAAATATTTTAAAGATGAACAGATTGGGTTGGTTGATTCCACCATTAAAGCGCAAGTAAGTACCAACAAAAACGAGATGGATTACTGGGATTATGAAATGGATATCAAACAACATGAAAGTCTGGTGTATGGAATTATTCCCGGTCCTTCGGGTGCTTGTTATGCCATCCGCAGAAGTTTATATTCCACGGTGCCGGCAAATTTTCTGGTAGATGATTTTTATATCGGTTTCAATATCATCATACAAAATTGTAAGGCAGTTTTAAATATCAATGCTGTTTGCTACGAAGACGTGATAACCAGCTGGAAGCAGGAGTTTTTCAGGAAAATAAGAATTGCAACGGGTAATTTTCAGAATTTATGGCGATTTAAAAGGTATGCTTTAAATCCGTTTTCGAAAATAGGTTTTATATTCATTTCACACAAAGTAATCCGCTGGAAAACACCCTTTTTATTGCTGATGATTTACTACATTTTACTGCTGGAATTTACATTGTTTATCTTAATCGTAACCTTATTTTTACCGATAATTGATGTGCTTTTGTTTACTTTTGGTGTAGAATTTAAACCTTTACGCCGGTTTCACTATTTTATAGTTATGAATATCGCCGTATTTATCGGTTTTATTAAATTTTGTAAAGGAGTAAAAACAAATGTCTGGCAACCAACAACAAGAAACTGAAAGCAGATTAGACACGATTGAATCGGCTATTGAAGCTGTCAGAAACGGTAAAATCGTCATTGTAGTAGATGATGAAGACCGTGAAAACGAAGGTGATTTCATCACTGCTGCAAGAAACGCAACCCCGGAAATTATCAATTTTATGGCTACGCACGGGCGAGGACTGATTTGTGCCCCGCTGGTGGAAGATCGCTGTGTGGAACTGCAACTGGATTTAATGGTGAATTCCAATTCATCGCATTACGAAACGCCTTTTACGGTTTCTGTGGATTTAATCGGTCATGGCTGCACTACAGGCATTTCTGCATCTGACAGATCCAAGACAGTACAGGCACTAATTGATAAAAATACACGACCGGATGAACTGGGCAAACCTGGTCATATTTTCCCGTTGAAAGCAAAGAAAGAAGGTGTTTTACGCCGCACGGGTCATACAGAGGCTGCGATTGATTTAGCGCGTCTGGCGGGTTTTGAACCGGCAGGTTTACTGGTAGAAATCCTGAAAGAAGACGGTGAGTGCGCGCGATTAAATGATTTATTTCCGATTGCAAAGAAATTCAATATGCCTATTATTTCTATCAAGGATTTGGTAGAATACAGATTGCAGCACGACAGATTAGTGGAACGTCAGGTAGAAGTGAAAATGCCCACAAAATATGGTGACTTCAAATTGATAGCGTACAAACAGTTATCTTCAAATGAAGAACATTTTGCCTTGGTAAAAGGTGAGTGGCAGAAAGATGAACCGGTGATGGTGCGCGTACACTCTTCCTGTATTACGGGAGATATTTTAGGTTCTTTGCGTTGCGATTGCGGCGACCAGTTGCACAATGCCATGAAAATGGTGGAGAAAGAAGGTAAAGGGGTTATTTTATATATGATGCAGGAAGGACGAGGCATTGGGTTTATGAACAAACTGAAAGCCTATAAACTGCAGGAAGAAGGCATGGATACCGTAGATGCCAATCTGGCTTTAGGTTTCAAGGCTGACCAGCGTGATTTTGGTATCGGTGCGCAAATTCTGAGAGATTTGAATGTAACTAAGATGAAACTGATTACCAATAATCCTAAAAAACGTGCTGCGCTCAAAGGATACGGACTGGAAATCGTGGAGAATGTTCCGATTCAAACGGTGCCCAATGAATACAACCAGAAATATCTCGATACGAAAAGAGATAAAATGGGACATGAACTGAATAAAGAACTTAAATAGTTTTTTACTGAATATTTTAAAAGGATGCCGCTTGGCATCCTTTTTTTATTTTTATTTTTTTTATTTTTTAATTGGTTGTATGGCCGAATCCGGCAAGGGGGCAAACCGGATACTCGTATCTTTTACTTCAGGAGTAATAGTTAACTGCAATTTCTCTTTCTTCTTTTTTGTATTAAAGAGGTCTTTAAAATTATCAAATTCTTTCTGGAAGGAAATCGCACCGCCCGTTTGTATCTTATCCTGGTTAATGATGTTGTAATTTGCCGTTCTTGCATAGGTTTTCAAACGGATTCTTCCATCATTTGTTACTAAATATTCCAGCACGAAATCACCTGCAATGGCGGCGTTATTTGCCGGTTGGCCCGGAATACCGGTATTTGTTGAGGTATTATTACCGAAGTTGACATTTCCGCCTATCGTTAGAATTAATTTACCGCCTAAAATTTCCTGCTTATAACTAAAACCGAAATTTCGGGATTCTTTGGATTCTAAATCACTTAATAAAACATCCAACGATGCTCCTTTAATTATACTGCCCAATCCCTGCGACAGAATCTTAGAAATCTGGTCGGAAATTAACTGTGTTACCGTATTGGAATAGCCGCTTACTTTCTGGTCGGATGAACCGGTTGGGAAGAAGGAATTAAACAACAAGAGGAAGCCAGCTTGATTATTTACCTCATTTTGATTAGAATTTATTTCGGTTAGTTTTCTAACTAACGCATCCGGTACGACAATAGAAGGTTGAATTTTAAAGCCAATAACGCTTTTTTCTAAAGTACCTGAAATTAAGAGGTTTAAATCTAT
>JADLAJ010000252.1 GCA_020848255.1 Chitinophagales bacterium | reverse complement strand
ATTTGGCAATAGATCCTGTTTTAATTGCCTCTCACATGGTAATTGCGCTGCAGAGTGTAGTTAGCCGAAATGCCAATCCTACTTTGCCAAGTGTACTGAGTATTGGTAAATTTATTGCGAATGGTGCCACTAATATTATTCCGGATGAAGTTAGGCTGGAAGGAACGTTCAGAACCTTTGATGAAAAATGGCGTGTTGAAGCACATGAAAAAATCAAGTTGATTTGCAACAATACTGCAGCAAGTTTTGGCGGCAGTTGTGATGTATTGATTGATATCGGCTATCCGTTTTTAAAGAATGATGAAAGCACCACCAATTCGGCATTTGAACTGGCGAAGCAATATCTTGGCCATGAAAATGTAGAGGAAATGCCTGCCCGTATGACTGCAGAAGATTTTTCTTATTATTCACAGATTGTACCGGCTTGTTTTTATAGATTAGGTACCGGAAATATTGCTAAGGGAATTACATCCCCCATACACACTCCTACATTTGACGTAGATGAAAATTGCCTGAAAATTGGTGCAGGACTGATGGCCTGGATGGCGATTAATGAATTAAAATAAAAAAGTGCCCGGAACAGGACTCGAACCTGCATGCCTTTTACAGCGCCAGAACCTGAATCTGGTAAGTCTACCAATTTCTCCACCCGGGCATTAAAGAACTTCTGCTTCAGACTTTTGTGACCACGACTGGACTCGAACCAGCACACCGTTTCGGGTACTACCACCTCAAAGTAGCTTGTCTACCAATTTCAACACGTGGCCAACATGTGAATGAAGATTGCAAAGATAATTTTTTTACCGAATATTTTCGACTCCTATTATGTATTAAAAAAAAATAGCCCGGATAGAAATCCGGGCTCTGAAAGTATGCAAGTAGTAAATAAATTATTTTTAGAATCCAACAATTGCTGCCAGACTTAATGTAGTCTGCAAATTGCCTGGATCGCCATTTCGTTTTAAGAATACTTTTTCTGTAGAATAGTCTAATCTGAATTCTGGCACCAGACGTAATGGTCCGATGTTATAGTGACCAGTTAACGTAAAGTCTGCGATATGAGCAGAAACCGCATCCAGTGCAATAGCATCTGTATTGTTAAAATAACCAACGCGTGCACCTATCTTTCCATTGCCTTTTTTGCCTAAATCAACATTACCATATACATAGGCGGTGTAGTATTTTGGACGGTTGATGGTAGATGGATCTGCTAATGTTTTGTTTCGGTACATGTAATAGGCAGCATTTAATGCAATTGTTCCTTTTCCTTTGATACGAGTAGCAAATGTTAAGTCCAGACCGTTTTTGTAATTCAATTTATTCAATGTATCTGTGTTTTTATCCATTTGGTTTCCACCCAGATAATTAATGTATAAAGATGTTTTGTCATCAGCATAGCTTAATTGAGCGCCTACATATTTATTTCTGTCGCCGTCAGATTTAGTATCGGTATCATTGAAGAAACCTACCATCATACCGAATTTTTTATGCGTATAATTCATTTTAAAACCGGTATGGTAAAACGGACCGTTTAAGAATGCCTGTGAGCAGGAATAATGAAAATTATTGTTTGCTTCGATTAATTCATATCCGAAAAAAGTACTGAAATTACCCAAGGTGAATTTTAATCCGTCAATAGGTTCGTAAGCAATATATAATTGCTTTAATGCAAAAGTTGTGGAAGATACCAAAGCGTTGGCTGAATAGTTAGCAAGATTTGCACGCGGACCAAATGCAATATCCCCCAGAAATGTTACTCTCTTAAATGTTTTTGACATCATTAAGTTAAACATCCCTAACTCAAAAGAATTCGCTCTTTGGTCAAAAACCCTGTACTTAACATCATTTGTTCTTTTTCCCAAAAAATTGGTTTGAATATACATATCCATTGAACCTGCGATATCAAAAGGAATCTTAGCTTTAAAATCCTCCACTTTTTCTTCATAACTTTTTGTAACTTCAGTGGAATCTCCTTCTTTTTTAGCTTTCCACTTTGCCATCATTCCTGCAGAGGATTTTGCAGAAAGCAGCGACACGGAAACCAAACCTACCAAAAATGTAAACATAATTCTTTTCATAGCGCAAATTTTAAATGTTAATAATTATTATTTTGCAAGTATAAACTTCAATTTTGATAAATTTTACTAAAAATAGTTTATTAATTTTTACTTAAAATAGAATAAACATAGATTTCCAAGAAAATAGTTCACATATTTATTTTTATAACTTAAATGTAAAGGGATTTAAAATTTCAATTTATAACTGAATTGTTAAGATTATTTTCAATGCTTAAGATTTTCTTAAAAAGATGAAAATGTAATTAGGGAAAGTTTTTGCTAATATTATAAAACAGTCTGAAATACGAAAAATTAGTCTGTAAAAGCTGTTTCATCACAAATTGTTATCCATAATATGAGTGTTACTAACGAACATAAAGGTTTATATCTATCTGAAATGGAACACGATGCATGCGGCATCGGTTTCGTAGCGCATTTGAAAGGTGAAAAATCTCATCGTATTATTCGTGATGCCTTAACCATGCTGGAAAACATGGAACATCGAGGTGCCTGCGGCTGTGAAGAAAACACAGGCGACGGCGCCGGTATCTTAATGCAGATTCCACATGAATACTATAAAAATGAAGTAAAGAAAATCGGAATCGATTTACCTGCCTTATCGAAATACGGAACGGGTTTTATTTTCTTTCCGCAGGATGAAACCAAACGCAACGAATGCAAAGCATTTATAGAACAAACCGCTAAGAAACTTAAGTTTACCATCTTAGGATACAGAAAAATAAATACAGACAATTCGCCTATCGGTCCAACCGCAAAATCAGGTGAACCCAGCATCGAACAATTATTTATCAAACCGGAATTTGATTTTAAAGAAGACATTGAACTGGAACGCAAACTATATGTACTGCGTGCACACACCGTTCGTGAAATCAACTATATATTAGGCGGCAAAGATCAGTTTTATTATACCAATCTTTCTTGCCACACAGTTATTTACAAAGGACAATTAACGACACATCAGGTGCGTCAGTACTATCCTGAATTAAATGACGAGAGTGTAGAATCTGCACTTGCTTTAGTACATTCCCGTTTCTCCACCAATACATTTCCGCGCTGGCGTCTGGCTCAGCCATTCAGATATATTGCACACAACGGTGAAATCAATACGCTGCAAGGTAACCTGAACTGGATGCGTACCCGTGAGCATTTGCTGGAATGCGATGTTTTCACTAAAGAAGAGATTGACATGTTCATGCCTATCTGCTACCGCGACCAATCAGACTCTGCTTCTTTAGATAATGTGGTAGAGCTATTATACCTCGCAGGGCGTTCTTTGCCACATGCCATCATGATGCTCATTCCGGAAGCCTGGCAGGACAATGAACAAATGGAAGACTGGAAGAAAGCATTTTACGAATACCATGATTGTCTGATGGAGCCATGGGATGGTCCGGCTTCTATCTGCTTTACCGATGGGAAAATGGTAGGTGCCACCTTAGACAGAAATGGATTGCGTCCTTCGCGTTTTGTTGTATATAATGATGGAAGAGTCGTGATGTCTTCTGAAGCAGGTGCATTGCCTACAGAAGAAGAAAAAGTGATTCAGAAAGGAAGATTACAGCCCGGAAAAATGTTTATCATTAATATGGAAGAAGGCAGAATCATTTCTGATGATGAACTGAAGAAAAATATCTGTACACAGTATCCGTATCGCGAATGGCTGAATAAACATAAAATAACGTTTTCTGATTTACCAAAATCAACTATTAAAGAAGAAAAATTATCGCATAAAGAATTACTGCAGCAACAGCTGGCATTCGGTTACACATCTGAAGATGTAAGAACCATTATTACGCCTATGGCAGAAACGGCGTATGAACCGATTGGCTCCATGGGAACGGATACGCCACTGGCTGTATTATCTGACCAGTCGCAGAATTTATCTAACTATTTTAAACAACTCTTTGCACAGGTAACTAATCCACCTATCGATCCAATCAGAGAACGAATGGTAATGAGTACCTTCACCGCATTAGGTGGTGCCAGCAGTATATTAACCACTACAGAACATCACTGTAAACAGATTGCTATTCGTCAGCCGATTTTATCCAATAGCGATATTGCAAAACTTCGTTACATCAACCATCCTGATTTTAAAGTAATCACCATACAGGCACTCTTCAATTCAAGCGGCAAAAAAGGTGCGTTAGAAAGAAGTATTGAAAGAATCTGCAAAGAAGCAGAAGATGCCGTGGCGAATGGAAACAATATTATAATTATATCCGATAAAGGCGTGAATAAAGACTTTGCTCCTATTCCTTCTCTATTGGCTACAGGCGCTATCCATCATCATTTAATTCGTACCAAAACACGTATCGATTGTTCCTTAGTGGTGGAAAGCGGCGACATTCGTGAAGTACACCAGATGGCTACACATATTGGATATGGTGCTACCTCCATCAATCCGTATTTAGCCTATCAGACAATCTTTGATTTAAATAAGGAAAAGCTAAAACACTTAAATAAACCCGATGAAAAACTGGTGGAAAATTTCATCAAAGCATCCAGTAATGGTTTATTGAAAGTGTTTTCTAAAATGGGAATTTCCACACACCAGTCCTATCATGGTTCTCAGATTTTTGAGATTGTGGGGTTAAGTAAAAAAGTCGT
>JADLAJ010000251.1 GCA_020848255.1 Chitinophagales bacterium | reverse complement strand
TGTTTCAATTTGTGAAGGGCAATCTTATATACTTCCCAATGGCAATAAAGTAAATACCTCCGGTATCTATAAGGATACTATCAGAAAACCAAATACCTGCGACAGTATCGTGATCACCAACCTAAATGTATTTCCGAATAATTTTACGGTTTCACTAAATGCAATGGATACCATCGAATCGGGCAGTATGATAACATTGTTACCAATTTACACAGGCGGCACTGCAGCAAGCTGGAACTGGACACCGGCAACCAATTTAATCTGCAGCACCTGCGAAAACCCTGTCGCAAGCCCTGCACAAACCACACTTTATGTTGTCAGCGTAAAAGCTTCGGATGGATGTGAAGACACGGCGCAAACAAAAATTTTCGTTCGCCAAACAAATATTTATGTACCGCAGGCTTTTTCTCCCAATAACGATGGTGTTAATGATTTAGCGGTGGTATTTGCCAATAACCCCAAATCGTTCACCATGAAAATATACAACCGCTGGGGCGAACTGGTTTTTGAAAGTAATGATGTCAACAACCCATGGAATGGTACATACAAAGGTGCGGATTGTCCACAGGATAATTACACGTATATTTTAGATGTTACCATGCAGAATGGTAAATCTTATCATAAACAAAATTCTATTTTACTATTGAGGTAAATTGCCTTCTTCCGAAACTTCGGAAGCATTTTTGAGAGAAAAAGTCAGCGAGATAAACAAGCCATATAAAATCCATCGCCATCATATTCAGTAGGTAATAATTGTTGTGATTTTACTAAGCTGAATGCGGGATTGTTTTTCAAAAATGATTGTATCTGTAATTCATTTTCCTGTGGTAAGATACTGCAAGTCGCATAAATAAGCTGCCCGTTTTTATGTAGCAGGTTTTTATATTCATTCAGTAAACTAGCCTGAATGGTTTGGTATTCCTGTATTTTTTCTGATGTAACTTTGTATTTTAAATCCGCCTGCCGTTTAAAGGTTCCTGTGCCACTACAAGGAGCATCCATCAAAATGTAATCCAGATTTTTTAATTGTTTGACTTCTTTGAAGTCAATGATTTTAATGTTTTTACAACCCGCCTGTTCAGCACGTTGCTGCAGATTTCTTAAACGGGAAGCCTTGTAGTCCGTGGCATAGATTTTTCCTTCATTATTCAACAAAGCAGAAAGATGCAGTGTTTTTCCGCCGGCACCCGCACACAAATCTAAAATAGTGATGTCTTTTAATTTCGATGTATCTGTAATCGAACTGAATAAAAATTCTCCGATTGCCTGCGAACCGATATCCTGAAATTCAAAAAATCCCTGATTATATAAATCACTTTTCTTTAAATTATTTTTCGACAGGATTTGTATGCAATCCAAGTTTTCACCCATTGATACCGGAAGGATACAATCAGTTGAAAATTCTACTTGCAGGTTTTTTAATTGTTCGACTAATGCATCTCTTGTTGTTCTCAGGGTATTCACCCTGATAAAAACACTCGGTTTGTTGTTCAAGGCAGCCGCAATGGAATGCCATTGTTCGCCGATACTATCCAGACAAAAATTATAAAAGGTTTCAGGATACGATTGCTCAAGCTGTTTTTCTGTAATTGGTAATTCGATTACTTTCAAAAATTCATGTATCTCATCACTTGTTACACCAAATACCTCAGGGTTTTTTATACCATATGCTCTGTTTAATAAACTAACCAAAATCAGATGTTTGAACATCGTTAATCCCGGATTAAAAATTTCCAGTTGATGATTGTATTTTAATTTCCAGCGTACAATATCATACACACTTTCTGCAATCATGCTTCTGTCGCGTGAACCGAAATTTTTATATTGCTTCAGCAGAAAACCAACTTCCTTGTCCGCTACTTTTCCTTCTTCAAAAACAGCCTTCAAACATAGGATGATAGCATCAATAATAGGCTGGTGAATTTTCAGTTCCTGCATGTTTATTTTGTTAAGATAGTCTGGTAAGTCGTTCGATAATATCCCTGTGTTGCGGGAATAATTGCAATAATTCCGTTTGCTTTCCCATTTCAAAATCATCAAAATTAAAAGCAGGAATTACGGTGCAGCCGCATAAGGCAAAACCATGTTCCCCAATACATTCACTGGCAAACCAGTTGCCGCCTTTTACCACATGCTGAAAATGAAAACTCTTTTGCTGGTCGCTTAATTTTGTCTGATGATAGATGCCGTCTTTGTCAATTTCATGGATAATGATATTATCACCATAGTACCAGTTCCATTGTTCGTCCGATTTTATTTTGTGAAAAGCCGAGAAATTATTTTTGACCAGCAAAAATATAATGGAAGAAAAAGAAGGATTATCAGATAAAAAGGTACGTTTGTAAAATCCGCCTTCCGGATGCGGTTCCAGTTCAAATTTTTGTATCAGCTCTCTAGCGGTAATCATTAAATTAATTTAAAATACAAAATGTAGTTCAACTCCAAATTTAGTATTACTTTGGATAAACTTTTACTATTTATGCAAAAACCGATACTGGTTTTCAAAATCGGCACTTCCTCCATAACAGACTCCAACGGGAATCTGGATGAGATGGTGGTGCAAAGTGTAGCTAAACAGTTAGCCTCTTTGCATAAGGAGTATCACATTGTGGTGGTGTCTTCCGGTGCGGTGGGAACGGGAAAAAAGTTCATCAAAAATTATACAGGCAAGATTGAAGAACGAAAAGCTGCAGCTGCCATAGGAAATCCTATCCTGATTTATAAATACTCGGAAGCATTTGCGAAATATAAAATACCGATTGCGCAAAGTTTGTGCGAGCGCGGGCATTTTTCCGACAGAGAAAAGTTTTTACAGTTAAGGGCTACCTACGAAGAACTCTGGAAAAACGGCATCATTCCGATAGCGAATGAAAACGACGTGGTGAGCTCGCGCGAATTGAAATTTTCGGATAATGATGAATTGGCCACCTTGCTGGCAGTTGGATTTGGTGCACAGTTGCTATTGATTGGTACTTCTGTAGATGGTGTATTGGATGCAAATGGTAAAGTGGTTCGCACCATTGATAAATTCGACGATAAGATTTTATCGATGGCAACGAAAGAAAAATCGGCTGCCGGTTTAGGCGGGATGATCAGCAAGCTCACCTTTGCTCACATGGCAACGAATCTGGGTATACGTGTCATTATTTTTCCTGCCAGAGAAAAAAATGGTTTGCTGAATGCCGTACATGAAAAGATTGGCACCGTTTGTATTCCTAAAAGCGTTTCAAAAAACGCGCGACAGAAATGGCTGGCCAGCGGAAGTTTGGTGATAGGAAGTATAGTGGTGGATGACGGAGCACAGAAGGCATTACTGAAACGCAAGAGCCTGCTGGCGGTAGGCGTCAAAAATATACAGGCTGCCTTCGAAGAAGGAGAAGCCATTGAGATGCTGGATACAGCCGGAAACGCTTTTGCAGTTGCTCGTGCTAAAATTTCTTCCAAAGAATTACAGAAAAATCTGAAGCAGCAGAATCTTGTGTTAGCGCATGCAGATGATATTGTGCTGATGTAGCATTATAGTTTTACATTGGTAAACGGCAGCATCATGGAAACCGGAATTCCTTTTTTGTTATACTCTTTTAAAACTTCCGGCAAATGCGAATCTCTCAGGTATTGCAAGGGCTCGTCAAAAGAAACAAAGAAATTATTCCAATGGTGTAAGATGACTTTTTCCGGCTTTGCAACGGCATATACGTTCATCATATTTTCTTTCACCAGTTCTTCTTTCCAGAATATCTGAAGCTGCAAATCGGAGTGGCGTTGATTGCTTAAGGTCTTCAGGGAAGACATACCTTCCGTATTCAGATTTCCGTTCACTAAAACAATTCTGTATGCGATAGAAGTGTCGTTGTCAAGTACGTCTATCAGATAAGAATAATCTTCTCCCTTTGGCCACTGCCAGGCTCTTTCCGGCAACTGATTTAATGGCTCGGAATATTTCCCTTTAAAGAATTCCATCTTACCAATGTGTGGATTGTGGATGCTTTGCAAAGGGTACACCCTGAACGTGCTGTCTTGATTATATATCCATTGTTGCTGTTCCTGATAATGCAATCCGCTATTCTGAAATGTTTTGTTCGAGTAAATACTGTTTAACTGAAACTGCACACTGATATCAGCTATGATATTACTTTCTGCTTTCAGGTAATTGCATAAATCTTTTATGTCGTAGCAATGGTCGTAATGTCCGTGAGAAATAGTCACCATATCGATGCTTTTCAAAGTAGCTTCCGCAACTTTATCTTTCCAGGGAGTATGTTTTTTTCCAAAGTTGAAAATTCCCG
>JADLAJ010000250.1 GCA_020848255.1 Chitinophagales bacterium | reverse complement strand
TGTTGGGTTAGCCAGCGGTCTTCTTCAATCTGCTGCTGTAATTTTAATTCCTGCCGGCTTTTATAACTCCAGAAAAGAATGGCGAAAATAATTGCTAAAGCAGCAATCAAACCGATAGAGCCGTACAATAAATTATTCTTCCTGGATAAATCCAGTTGCTGTTGTATAATCGTATTCTCCTTTTTCTGTGTTTCATATTTTACCTGCATATCTGCCATTGCATCTGCTGCATTTATCTGGCTAAGCGCATCTTTCAGCTCTATAAATCTTTCCAGCATATCACCATACAATGCCAGCTGATTTGTGGCTTTATAACAACGTGCCAGCCCTTGGTAGTAATATTGTTTAATTTCTAAATTTGATTTTGTATTGTGGTTGCGGTCTTTAGTTTGTTGCAGAGAATCATCATATGCTAAACCATCTTTATATACCTGTATAGCCTTGTCGTATTGCCCAGAACGAAAATATAAATTGCCTAAAGAAAGCTGTTCATTGGAGAATATAATCCTGCCTTCTGTCTTTTTTCTTATCTCTATTGCCTGAAGCATCCAGCGCTCTGCATCCTTATAATTTTTCTTGTGCCGGTAATTCGTAGCGATTACCATATAGGCATTACACAAATAATACAGGTTTTGTATGGATTGAGAAATAGCTATGGATTGGTCTGCGCAATAGCGTGCAGAGTCTAATGCTTCCATCCAGTTATACACGATGCCTAAATTGATATAGGCAACTGCAGCCGGCGCATAAAACCGTGCCCGCTTTTGAGTAATGGCTAATGCTTTATATTGCCATTGTCTCGCTTCTTCCAGCATACTTCTGTTATAGGCAATTTCGCCCAGCGAATTGTAACTGGTGGCAAGCACGAATGTATCTTTATATTTTTCAGCTTCTTTTATGGTGTTATAAATAATGGAAACAGCGTCTTTGTAATTTGAAACAGTGGTGTAGCAATTACTTTTTAGTTCAGACAACCTGAAAAACAGTGGACGTTCTCTTTCATTTTTTACCGAATAGTCAGGCAGTAAAACATCAATAATACTTTTTGCCGTATCTGTTTTATCAAATCGCATTAAGGCATTGATATAGGCAATGGCGGCGAGGCCTTTATTTTCTTTTGAACCTTTTTTTACTAATCCCTGTGCACGTATTGCATATTGTAAAAGGCTGTCTTTTTCGATACTTTGATGTTGTTCGCACAAAACGATTAAAGCCTGCAATTTTTCATCGGATGTTATGGCAAGATTTATTTTCTGTACCAAGCTGTCCACTATCCTCGTTTGAGAAAATGCAGTACTGCTTATTAAGCATACAAATAAGATGAGTATTTGCTTAATGACCTTCATTCAAGAATGTATAACTAAAGATATTCAATAAAATGAATGAAAACAAGCATATAAAAAACGCCGGATAAACTATCCGGCGTTGTGTATTCTAAAAAAAGGAAAGTTAATTCAGTAGGGTTGCTTTCACTGTTTCCAATAAGTCAATCACCGCAGCTCTGTCTTTTGCTTGTCCGTACACGCGAAGCACCGGTTCTGTACCGCTTGCGCGAATCATGGTCCAGGCACCATCCGGCAGGAAATATTTCCATCCGTCGATATCTTCTTTTCGTTCTATCGTGTATTTACCAAAACTTTTGTAAGCGTCGTTTTTGCAGTTGGCAATCACCTTTTGTTTTATTTCTTCAGAGATATGCAGGTCATACCGGTCATAATCAAAAGGCCCCACCACTTCATACACTTCAGCTATCAACTCTTTAATGGATTTTTTTGTTTTTGCCATGAATTCCATCAGCACCAGCGCCATCCAAACGCCATCGCGCTCCGGAATATGTCCGGTGATAGCAATACCGCCGCTTTCTTCTCCGCCCACCAGCACGTTTTCATTCACCATGATTTCACAAACATATTTGAAACCTACCGGCGTCACTTCATACGGCAATCCGTATGCTTCACACATTTTTACAATCTTGTCAGAAACGGTAAAAGAGATGGCTACTTTGCCGGATAAGCCTTTGTATTTATGCAGGTAGTGAATCAGCAATAAGATAACGTGATGTGAGTCGATGAAGTTACCTTCGTTGTCATAACAACCGATTCTGTCTGCGTCGCCGTCATTGGCGAAACCGAATTCGATATCGGTGGAGTTTTTTATCAGTGCGGAAAACTCGAGTAGGTTTTTGTGTAATGGTTCAGGAGCTTGTCCGTTAAAGCCCGGATTTTCTTCGCAATGCAGGTATACTAAATTGTTTGGTAATAAACGGCGGGTAATTTTTTGCCCGGCACCATACATCGCATCGTAACCGAATATCATACCGCAATTGCGAATCGCATCCATATCAAAGGAAGCTTCCACGTGGTTGAAATACATAGTTTCTAAATCTACATATTCCAGCAATCCTTTTGCCGTATATTCTTCCAGAGAGGTTTTTGGTATTTCCGCTTTTTCCGGAATCAAGGCTTCCACTTTTGCGATTTCATCGGGTGTGGACGGTCCGCCGAAATTTGATTTTAATTTAAACCCGTTGTAGCTCGGCGGATTGTGCGATGCGGTAATCACGACACCGGCAGTGGTGTCTAATTTTACACATCCAAGGGAAATCATCGGAGTGGAGCAGATGCCTTTATGAGCATATACTTTTACACCTTCGTTACACAATACTTTGATGGTGACTTCTGTAAAAAGCGGACCCGCAAAGCGGCAGTCGTGGCCAATGGTGATACTTGGTGTATCCGAGATGGATTTTACCCATCCTGCGGTTGCCTTTGCAACACGAGCTACGTTATCTGTGGTGAATTCCTGTGCGATAATGGCTCTCCAGCCGTCCGTTCCGAATTTAAT
>JADLAJ010000249.1 GCA_020848255.1 Chitinophagales bacterium | reverse complement strand
TGCAGTATTGTCCAATAATTTCGGTTTTGGCGGACATAATGCTTCTGTAATTTTTAAACGGTTTATCGATTAACAGCACAAATTATTTTTTTATGTTTTCCTTTTTCAAGAAACTATTTTCCCCGCACAAACAACAAGAAACTACATTTCTTTTTAAGGATATTTATGAATACGTGAATATGTATCCCGTTACATCAGAAGAGCATTATATCCGTGCATTGACGCATTCCTCTTTCACAAAAAAAATTGAAGAAAAGAATGAGCGTCTGGAGTTTTTGGGAGATGCGGTCATTAATTTTTGTGTGGCGGAAGCCTTGTATTACAGGATGGAAAAAAAAGATGAAGGCACCCTGACAAAAGCCAGAGCTTCTATTGTGAATCGAAAAAACTTAAACAGAGTAGGCATTGAAATCGGTATACCAAAATATTTGCGACATAAATTATCTGAAAAGCAATTGTATGAAGCGCCCGATATGATTGGCAATGCGTTTGAAGCCTTGATGGGAGCTTACTTTTTGGATTATGGTATGCATGATATGGAAGTGCTGATTGGAAAATTGCTGATGTATGATTTCGATGCGGAGAATTTTCACAAAAAGATTTCAGATTCCAAAAGTTATTTGATTGAATGGATACAATCGCAAAAGAAACAGATTGCTTTTGTGCATCATACTGCACCAAATGAAACCGGTGTTTTTTCTGTTACCTTAAAAATTGACGGTGAAGACAGAGCCAATGGTTCCGGGAAAAATAAAAAAGAAGCGGAACAAGACGCCTGTATGAATGCGATTAAGTTATTGGAATTGGATGTTTAAGTTTTAATAAAAAAAATTACTTATCTTCCTTGTCATCCTCTTTCTTCACTTCTTTCTTTTTCGTTTTATCCAATTCTTTTACATTATCGCCCTCTTTCAAATCTTTAGAGATGGTATTGTAGGGTCCGGTAATAACTGTTTCAGTTCCTTTCAAGCCTTCCGTAATTTCGATGTAGGAATCATCCTGAATACCGGTTTTAACTTCCAGCACTTTGGCTTTATTGTTTTGTCGCACAAACACAATTTCTTTTGTGTGATTAGAACCGTTATATACGGAATCTTTCGTCGTTACAGCTTGTATCGGAATAGCTAATACGCCTTCTTTGGTTTTGGTTTTAACATCTACCGTGGCAGACATACCCGGTAAAAATGGTTTTAGATTTTCTTTCAGCAAATCTTCATACGAGGATTTCAGTATTCTTATTTTTACTACAAAGTTAGTCGACTGATCGGCGCTCACCATCGCAGAACCGGCACCTTTGGATGAATTGGCAACCTGCGTCACAATACCCGTGAATTTTCTGTCGAGGTATGCATCCACTTCAATGGTAGCCGTATCGTTGAGTTTTACTTTGGTGATTTCGCCTTCACTTACATCCACACGAACTTCCATGTTGTCAAAGTTGGCAATACGCATCATTTCCGTTCCACTCATTTGCAGCGTACCCACCACTTTTTCTCCTTTCTTTACATTCAGCAAAGAAATAATACCGTCCATCGGTGCGTAAATGGTTGTTTTATTCAAATTGATTTTTGCTTCTTTAATGGTAGCTTCCGTTGCTTTGATGGTGTAAGATGCCGCATCGGAAGTATGTTTGGCTGCTTCCAAATCTGCCTTGGCACTTTCAACATTCGCTTTGGATGTTTTATACGCGGATTCCGCGCTTTCCAAATCCGCTTTGGAAATTATTTTTTTGCTGAATAATTCCTGCGCTCTGGTATAGGCTGCCTGTGAAGTTTCGTATTGCGCCTGCGCTTGTGATACAATGGCATTCGCCTGTGCGATTCTTGCTTTTGAAGTGGAAAGCTGCGCTTTAGTATTATCCAGTTGCGCCACGCTTTGTTCTACCACCGCCTGATAACTCTCAGGTTTGATACGCGCCAGTAGTTGGCCTTTATGTACAATGTCGCCTTCTTTTACCGTTAATTCAATAATCTCACCGGAAACATCCGAACTGATTTTTACTTCTTCTTCCGGATATATTTTTCCGCTGGCTGTTACCGTTTGTATAATCGTGCGTTTGGCAACCGCCTGTATTTCTACTTCTTTTCCGCTCTTGTCTTTTCTGTTCTTAGCAACAAAGTATGCAGCAATCAGTGCGGCGATAGTAACGATTCCAAGGATATAGAGAAGTTTATTGTTTTTCATTTGGTATAAGTTTACTGCTATAATTCAATTTTTTTGCCCTGATAAAAATCTAAGAGTTTGGTGTTAAAGAGATATTCATATTTTGCCTGTGTAAATTTAGACAGGGCATTGTCTAAATTTGTCTTTGACAGATTTACTTCCAATTGGTTGATGCTGCCGGCATTTAAACGCTCAACAGCATAATCGTAGGATTTAGTCGCCGTCTCCATGTTTTTTTGTGCTGCTTTAAAATTCTCGATAGCAGCCTGAGCTTTTAAATAGGCTTGCTGTATAGTATTGAATAAATCTATCTCTGTTTGTTTCTCAGTAAGAATGGCATTCTGATATTGCAGTTTGGATTGTTTAACAGCAGTCTGCACCTGAAACTTATTGAATATCGGTACATTCAGGGATAATCCAAACGCATAATTCAAATTCTGATTCAGTTGGTTTTTGTATGGATTTTTAGACTGTGTGGTTATTGTCTCAGGAATTAAAACACGCTGTAAGGTTCCTTCTACAAAACCAACGGCAGTAGTGTTTCCGGTTAATAGTTGATTGCTAATTTTATTCTGAGTGGTGAAAAAAGTATTCAGGTTGCCCACAAAACTCAGCGTTGGATAATAATTTCCTCTGGCCGCTGCAATTTGCTTTTTAGCACTTTCAATTTTCAGCTGACTGCTTTTTACTTCCGGTCTTAAACCTAAGGCATCAGCATAAATGGTTTGTACATCTTCCAGATTTCCTATGGCTAAATCTTGCGGCAGTTCCGGGATTTTAACGGTGATAGTTTGTTTTACATCTAACTGCAAAATAATTTTTAAACTCAAATAAGCTAAGTCCAGTTGGTTTTTTATCTGTGAAATGCTTAAGTCTTCGCTGGTCAGTTGCGCGTCAATATCCAGTAAGGCTTTTTCTGCTGCGGCACCCGCTTCTATCAGTGCTTTGGTGCGTTCGTACTGGTCCTGCGTACTTGCTCGCTGGTTAATTGCCTGCTGGTGTTGCTCGTTTGCATTCATAATATTTAAGAATGCCGTCAGGATTTGTAACTGGATATTATTTTTCAGTGTTTCCTGATCCAGTTTTAATGCCTGTAAATCCAGTTTGCTTTTCTTTACATTGTTCGGTGTCACCAATCCGTCAAAAATGGGTTGCGAAACATTCAATCCGTAATCCTGATAGTGTACCTGCTGTTGTTCGTAGGTGCTTGTAAAGAAGTTAAAGTTATTACCGATTCTAAGGTTGTAGTTGGAACTTCCGTTGATGTTAGGAGAATAATTCATGCGGTTGCTTTGTACCGTGCTTTCACCCAATTGAATATTTAAATCCGATTGTTTGAGTTGTATATTGTTTTTCAGTGCATACTCAATACATTTCTGCCAATCCCAGACTTCTTGAGCATGGGAAATTGTAGAAAAATTAAGAAACAAAACGGATATGCTAAAGAGTTTAAAGAGTTGCTTCATTTGCTTGTAAAGATTTTCAAAATAATTAGTTGGAAAAAATGACAGATTATTACACATTAAAATTTCCAACATAAAAGTACGTCTAAAAGTTCTATCTTCAATTACCAAAACTAAAAGAATGTTGGATTTTGATAAATTTTTCATGCAGGAAGCGTTAAAATTAGCTAAAACTGCATTTGAAGAGGATGAAGTTCCCGTTGGTGCCGTGGTGGCGTACGGAAATAAAATTGTAGGAAAAGGCTACAATCAGGTAGAAAAATTAAATGATCCGACAGCACATGCAGAGATTCTCGCCATTACAGCAGCCTGTAATTTACTGGGCAGTAAATATCTGGACAAGTGTACCTTGTACGTTACACTGGAACCTTGTATGATGTGCACCGGAGCCATCCGAGAAGCGCAAATTCAAAAAGTAGTGTTCGCTGCTACAGATTCTTCTCACCGGAAATCGGCACCCAATTTATTTGAAATACAGGGAGGATTACTGGAAGCGGAAGCCTCTGAACTCATTAAGACTTTTTTCAAAAGAAAAAGATTGTAGTATAAATCTTGGCACAAAAATTGAAAATTAGGTAGTAAGAGTAAAAAAATCTGTATTTTTCAAATCAAAATAGTTTAAAATGAAGAAGATTCTTATCGTATTTGCAATTTTACTGGCAGGCAAATTCGTTGCAATGGCAGGAGAACCTAACATCGCAGGTGTTTGGCTGGTAGGAGATAAAGATTATAAAATCGAATTAAAAAGAACAGTATCCGGTGAAATTGAAGGCAGGGTAGTGTGGATGAAAGAACCTAATGATAAGAATGGCAAGCCAAGAACGGATGTAGATAATGACAACCCGGCTTTACGCAACGTGCCGGTACTGGGACTGAAAACCGTTTACAACTTCAAGTGGGATGAAACGGAAAAAGAATTTATAAATGGAAATGTGTACAAGAAAGGAACCGTGTATTGCGGTAAGATGGGCTTAAATCCGGATGGCACCCTGCATTTGCGCGGGTATGTTTGTAAAGTTAAATTTATTGGTAAATCGGATACCTGGACAAGATCCAAACTGTAAGATTTATAAAGATTAAAGTATTAAGAAGGCATTGCTCACGCGATGCCTTCTTTTTTTATAAAATGCTTGTTTCTAACGTACACTACTTTCTCTACTTCCGCTACTACTTCGCCATTTTCGCCGTTTACAGTGGTAAAAAACGCAAAGTCGCCTTTGCCGTTAGTGTCGACGAAATTCTTTATCTCCGCAATCTGCTCTTTTGGTATTTCAAAAGTTGCCGTTACCGTTTTTAGTCCCGGTTTCTTAAATTTTATGTTTGAGGCTTTGTCCCATACGATATAATCTTTACCTAAGTTTTCCATAAGAATAAACATATAAAATGGGTCGCACATACTATATAAGGAGCCGCCAAAATGTGTACCCACAGCATTCCGGTTATACCATCGCATTTTCAGCTGCACGTTTATTTGTGTAAAATCGTTATTTACTGATTTTAAGGAAATTCCTGCGCCCATGTAAGGCGGATAGAAATTAATCAGTTTAATATTTTTTTTAAGCGAGAACTTCATGTTGTTTCCTTTATTTTAATGAATTAAGCCCCGAATTTAGCTTTTGGGTGTAACTTTTTGCTTTTAATCTATTTTATTATAGTTTAAACAATTATTTTAGCGCACAGTTTACTCATGAGAAAAACATTTTCCGTTATATTTTCCCTTTTTGCCTTTTCTGCAATTGCTCAGCAACTCAATTTTCCGTTGAATTATGAAATGCAGAATCGACTGGAAAGATATATAAATTCATCTTCTCATTTTATTACAGCAGCTAAGCCATATAATATGGCGGAAGTAGCAAAAGCTATCGGAGATTCAGCCTTGCAGGAATTAGGTTTTGATACGGATTCCTCTAAATCAGGATTTAAATTCGGCATACTGAAAGGAGATTTGATTTCTGTGGCTTCCAAACAAAAGAAATTTTATTTTGCTATCAATCCCGTGCTGGATATGCAATTCGGGTATGATATTAACGCCAAAAAACTGAGATATACAGCCGGTTATGGTGTTAAGTTTGATGCAAATCTCGGTAAAAAGGTTTCTTTATCCTTTACCTATCAGGGGGTTACAGAAAATTATTTGCAGCAGGTTGATAACTACGCGTCACAATATGGTGTGTTGCCGGGCTATAGAAAAGCTACTTTCAAAGGCGACAGAGTAAATTCACAGATGTTCTCCGGTTATTTATCTTATTCGCCTAACAAATACTTTAATTTACAGGTAGGAAACGATAAGCAATTCTGGGGCGATGGCTACCGTTCTTTGTTTTTGAGCGATAATGCC
>JADLAJ010000248.1 GCA_020848255.1 Chitinophagales bacterium | reverse complement strand
GTTAAGGTTTTTGTGTCTGCTTGCGCCTGTTCAAACTGTTTATCTAAGCTCATATTTTTATTTTTGCTAAATTTAGAAAATATTTTGATTTAAAGAACTGTATTTTTGGTGTTTATTTGCATTAAGATATGAAATGAGCATGAATATTTTGCACATCAAACTCCAAATGAATACTATGCGAATTCCTTCCGAATAATCGGAAGGCTCCATTAAAAATAAAGTTATTCAGATGAAAAGACTTCAATTTGCCATACTGCTTAGTATTCCCTTATGCTGGTTCTTTTTCAAACTTTTACCTGTTTACACGCACCCTTCCGATTGTTCTGTTGCTAATTTCATCTACGCAGAAAATTTTGAGCATCTGAAAATCTGGTGCTTTGATGCCAACAGCACAGTGCGTTTCGACGACAGTTCTAATTTCTTATATGTTTTGTCGCTCTGGCTGTTAATCCATTTTTTCAAATTTACTACGCTTAAAGCTGCTTTTGCCGTTTCTGCATTCAGCATGCTGATGTCGGTTTATCTCTTACAGCGAATCATAGATACCCGTTTCTGGAGTGTAAACCTGCTACTTGTTGGTTTGTTGTTTATGAGTACACAAATCTGGGCGGGTACTTTGGGCGATGAAATTTTATTTCAGGGCATGTTGTGGCTGTTTGCCATTCGTTCTTTCTGGAAGCACCGGTATTTCTGGCTGATGATCTGGTGTACGTTGAATATTATGGCAAGACCTGATAACATACTAATTGTGCTACCACTCATCATTGCCAGCTATTGGGATTACGCAGCACTAAAAGACCGCGATAAACGAAAATTTATTATCCGCCGTATCCGCAGGACATTCGCGTTGTTTATATTTCCTACCATTGGATATTTCATCTATCGATACTTATACTTTGGTAAAGTATTGCCATATAACTGGCTGCATCACTCTTTGGAAACGGATAAACAATTTGGCATCTTTAATTTTGAAGCCTATAATTTTTTAAAACATTATCTGCGATATTACACTATACCGCTGGTAATTGGTGTGGCTTTCTACTTTTTAAAAGAACGCAAAAAAATAAATATCCGCTATTACGCGCTGGCATTGAGTTTACTGGTCATTCCAATGGTTTACAGCTGCACGTTTTCACAAGATGAAAATTTAGCTTTTAAGAACTACTATCCGGTGTATCTCGGATTGATTATTCTGTCACTTTTGTTTATCCGCGATTTCCGTTCCATTACACAGGGAATTACAACGGCTGTTTTTGTCATTTTTTTCGGGTTTAAAATATCGTTTGTTTATTTTCAGCATACGTTGCAGAGTTACAACAACAATGAATTTTATATTGCTAATGATTTGGCGCAAATTCACAACGGAAAAGCAATTGTCTATTACAATACTTTTATCGACTGGCTGACGGAGTGGCAAACCACCTACGCCAGCGGCAAGCATACTACGGACGGTCATAAACTCTCACAAGACGAACTGGCCTCTTCAATGGCGGATGTTATCATCACGGATAATATTTCCGACAAAAAAATATTATCCGAAAAGTATGCATTTTTCAGTGTTCCCAAGAATACCCGTCAGTATGAAAAAGAAACCAAGCCGGAGAATTCCTTAGACCAGTTCTTCTACAAATATTCGCGAAAAACACCGGTGAATAAAAATGATAATTTTACGATGCTTGTCTGGAAATTTGGCAATAATTATGAGGACATAAAAAAAGTGCTGGAAAACCACGGTGCTAAAGAAATTTCTAAAACAAAAAAATAAGCACCAATGATAAAAAATTATCTCATTCTTTTATTGGTCACCTTTTATATTTTTGCTGCTGCACAACCTGATATTAACGGCATTCATATGCAAATGATATTCGTAAAAGCCGGTAATTTTGAAATGGGCAATAACAACGGAAAAGCAGATGCAAAACCATTGCACAACGTTACACTCAATGATTTTTACTTAGGGAAATACGAAGTAACTCAAGAATTATGGCAGCAGGTAATGGGTATTGAAAAAGGAAGGAAATTAGATTGTATGCAATGTCCTGTTTATGATGTTTCGATGGAAAACATAGAACTGTTTCTTTCAAAATTAAATCAGCTTAGCGGCAAACATTACCGCTTACCCACAGAGGCAGAATGGGAATTTGCAGCATCCGGCGGAAAAGAAAGTAAAAAATACACCTATTGCGGCAGTAATAATTTGGAAGAGGTAGCATGGTTTGAATCTAACTCTGACATGATAACACATCCTGTGGGGTTGAAAAAACCAAATGAACTCGGTTTGCATGATATGAGTGGCAACGTCTGGGAATTGTGCAGTGACTGGTATTCAAAATCTTTTTACAAGATAAGTCCTGTTGACAATCCAAACAATACCATTAAAAGTTCAAATCATGTGGTTCGCGGCGGCTCCTGGCGAAGCGGCGAAGAACGTTGCCGTGTACGTTCTCGCAACAAAGATATTCGCGATCATCACATCAGCAATTGCGGGTTTCGTCTTGTGATGGAATTATAAAAGAAACCTTGTAGTCCCTGCGAGAATCCCCGCCTGCTATGCATTCGGGCGAGGAACTTGCATTAACAGTTTAGGAAACTGCTGTTCTATCCATTGAACTAAGGGACCTGTTTAATATAACAATGAAGAAATAAAATAATGTAACAATGCTTATCCGAAATTATTTCATTAATTAACTTCTATATTATTTAATTACATTACCTGCCGAAACGCCGTCTGCGTTTACAAAATATAATTTACCGTTCGCGTCTTCCGCCATCAGAATCATACCATTGCTTTCGATGCCGCGTAATTTTCTTGGAGCAAGATTAATTAATACGCTCACTT
>JADLAJ010000247.1 GCA_020848255.1 Chitinophagales bacterium | reverse complement strand
ATCATTTCGAGCAGGTGCTCTTTCTTTCGTTGTGATACCGGAACTTCATCATTGTTTTCCATAATAAGATTGCAGCCATCGGTTTTATCAAAACGAATAATCTTTCGGATATTAATTAGATGGGAGTGATGTGCGCGAATAAAACCGAATGGTTCCAGCATTTCCTCGTATTCTTTCAGGGTTTTAGAGATAGTGATTTTTTGTCCGGTGGAAGTAAAAAACTCGGTGTATGGTCCTTCTGCATGACAACGGATAATGTCATTCACTTTAATAAAATAAATGGAGTCCTTGTCTTTTAAAACAATTTTTTTATGCTCCATTGAAATAGCATTCATGCTTTCATTCAGCACCTGGATCTGTTCTTTTAGATTTTTGTTTTTCAGATTCGAAATAGCTTTTTCCAGACTGATAAGTAAGTCATCTGTGTCAATTGGTTTTAATAAAAAATCAATGGCACTGAATCGGAAAGCATCTACGGCATATTTATTATGAGCCGTAATAAAAATAAGTTGAAAATTATAGCTGCCGGATTTTTTCAGCAAATCAAAGCCAGTGCCATCATCCATTTCCACATCTAAAAAAACAATATCCGGCTGAAAATTATCGATAGCCAGCAATCCGGATGCAATACCGGTAGCTTCCTGCAAAGCATCCATCTCCGGACAATACGTTTCCAGTTGCAGCCGCAAGCCTGCACGTATCGGAGCTTCATTGTCAATTATTAAAACCTTCATGGGTATGGATTAAAGGTAAAATAATTTTGACAGAAGTGCCAATATCTTTGTCGCCTTTTCCTATTTCATAGGAGGCATCTGTTTTATGTTTTTTGTTCAGCAGTAAGAGCCTGTCTTTAATGATTTGCGTCGCTCTCGATGGATATTCCCTTGATTTTTTGTCGGTCGTAAATCCTGAACCATTGTCTGTAATATTAATCAATAGCCGATTGTTGTTTGTGGTGATGCTGATATTTATGATGCCGGTTTCCTGACTGGTGTTTAAGCCATGTTCGATGGAGTTTTCTATGAAGGGCTGAATAATCATAGATGGCACATATGTCTCGTCCGGTTCAACCATTTCATCTACATCTATGTGATATTCAAATTTATCGGGGTATCGCAGTTTCTGTATGTCGAGATAATTGGTCAGGTAATCCACTTCCTGCTCCACGCTGTTCATTTCCTTGTAGGTACTCTCCAGTGTTTCGCGCATTATCTTGGCGTATTTGGACAAATAACGCGCTACTTTAGAGTCTTTGTTTTCCTGCATGGAATAGGTTTGCAGAGAATTGAGCGTATTAAAGAAGAAATGCGGATTCATACGGGCACGGTTTAAACGCTGTTCTACCTCCATGTTTTCCTGTTTACTTTTTAGTGTTTGCTGACGGTTGAATATAATGATAAGAAAAATAATTAAGAGTGCCAGTATGATGCCTGCGATGTATATCTTATTTCTTAAGGATGCAATTTGTTTTGCCTGACTTAATTCTTTGATGGTTTTCTCATTTTGTGCTTTGTTGTATTTCTGTTCCAGTTCGTTTATTTTTTCTGTTTTTTCTATTGTACGAACACTATCCCGTATTTTAATGAACTTTTCGTGATACGACAATGCACTAGAAAAATCTCCTTGTAGTTTAGCAATTTCGTACATGCGCTCATAGATATAAGCAAGGCTCAAAACGCTGTTTTCTAGTGTTGCATATCTTAAAGAAGAATCTGCATATTGATTTGCTTTCTTGTAATCTTTAAGTGCGATATATAAATCACATTTTTTTGTAAACAAAGAATGAGTCAGCCTGAATTCTTTATTTCTATCCAGAAACATTAATCCGCTATCACAAAGTATTAAACCTTTTTCATATTTTCCTTCTAAAAAAGCAACGCCTGAAAGCACACTATAGGTTTGACTTATTTCAAACTTTCGATTTAATTTTTTTGCAAGTTGTAAGGTTGGAATGGCGATTTTTCTGACACTGTCCAGGTATTTCGGGTCTTGTGTTATGTCAAACCAGACACCGAAACGAGCTTGTATGTTTGTGTAAATACTCAGCGCTATTTTTTTATTGTTGATTTTTTCAGCCAAATGCAGCGACATGTAATCATATTCTATTGCCTTTTCGGGTTGCTGCATTTTGTTAAATACATATGCCATTCTGGAAATTCCTTTTATCTGAAAGAGAGTATCTTTTATTTGTTCAGCTAATTCTTTTACTAAGATAAATTGCTGCATCGCTTCGTCATTTTTTTCTTTCTTTATAAAATAATTGCCGAGCTGAAAGTGATAATGCATCGTAATCTCCAAGCAGTTTTTGGGGATTTCGGAGTGTTGAAGTATTTCAACAAGACTGTCTGCTTTCTCCATCTTGTTTTTAGCCAGATAAAATTGCAATTGATAACACAATCCCTCCAGTTTACACGAATTAGTATTTTTCGGAATTTTTGCCAGGACTTCAGCAGCCTTGTCATATTCCTTTTGTTCAAATAATGTATCAGCCTGTCTAAGTTGCTGTTCACCGGATATGCATTTACACGTTTTGTCCTGGGCAATTATTTCTTGCTGCTGGAATAACAAAAATGAATAAATGAATAGTAGTAAGCTTCTCATGGCGTTTGTAGTGTAACTAAATCCTAAGATACGCCACAATCAGCTATCCCGTTTCATCACTTATTAAAAAAATGGCGTCACTTATTAATCTTGAACATAATTTCTATAATCCCGGACTAATTTTAATCGACATAAGAACTAATTACATGGACAATTGCCCCAACATTGTTCATCCGGATTAAAAAAACAGTTATGGAAAGACGATTACCAATTATGAAGTATTTTATTCTGTTCAGTATAATGTTGCAGTCTTCTCTGAATTTATTTTCTCAAGACATTCCATGTGCAACGGAGGTAAGCAAAGAATATGCAGAAAAAGTAAAAAATGCCATGCCCGAATTTGAGGAGTTCAAGGTATCTTTCAAAAAGAATATGTCGGCAAACAGCCGGATTACAGCCGGATTAAAGAAGAACAGTATTCCAATCAGAATTTGCATAGTAAGAGACAGCACAGGCGGAACCACTTTAGATACGTCGCTTTTGCGAAAAGGATTGGTGTATATGAATAAACTATTTGCCGGTTCAGGGTTGGAGTTTTATGTGTGTGGAACGTATAACTACATAAATAACACAACTTATTATAACGTAGATAATACGGAATATGAGACGCTTAATAACACCTATAGCACAGCAAATGTCATTAATATGTATTTGGTGAATTCAATAAATCACCTTGGTTCTTCTGCTCAGGGAGTAGCACCAACACCTGGTGGCTCACTTTGGGTGATGATACGCAATAATGCAGATACTACGGTATATGCACATGAAATGGGGCATTTTTTCGGTCTGCTGCACACGCACGGATATTCGAATACGGTTAGAAGCGGTGAGTTTGTAGACGGCTCCAACTGCCGTGAATCGGGGGATTATATGTGTGATACGCCGGCCGATCCGATGCTGAGCATTGCCATTGTAAATGGTGCAAACGTAAATGCACAATGTCTGTATTTCGGGAATTTAAAAGACGGTCATAATCAGGTGTATGTGCCGGATGCCACTAATATCATGAGTTATGCCCCGCATAAATGTGTTTCGCATTTTTCCGCAGAGCAACTGGCATTTATGAATTGGGTATATATCACGGAGCGTTCTAATCTTATCTGCAGTTCTATAAATGTAAATTTCAACACCTCTAATTCTATAAAATGTGACAGTCCTTATGTGTTTCAATTCCAGAAGCAGACAAGCGGTGTGGTGGGTCTGCAGTGGGATGTGAATGATGACGGTGTAACCGATTACACCACCAATAACCCATCTCATGCTTATGGTTCGCCCGGCATAAAATGGGTGTCACTTTCTGGTACGGCAAACGGCGCAACATATATGCGTTATAAACCTGTTGAAATCTCCGTGTCTAATAAATTACCCAAATTAAATGATTTCAATAATAGTACTTCTTTGCCCGGTGGCTGGAAATTTTTTAATCCGGATAATGGCAGGAACTGGGAGTTTGCAAATATTACTGGGGCAGACGGCCAGTCATCTAATGTATTACGATTCAGGAATTATGCCTACCAAGGATATGAACAGATAGATGCCTTGATAACCAATGCTTATGATTTACGAACCTATAAAAATGCAAGGCTTTCATTTGATATTGCTTACGCACCTCAAAATGTTACGGATTCCTTTATGGTCTATCTTTCTACTGATTGTGGTAACTCGTATCCGTATCAGATTCTAAAGCTATCAGGTTCCTCCTTGCAAACACACCCCAAACAATTCAATGAATTTATACCAACAGAAAACGACTGGAAGAATATCATGATACCGCTGAATGCTTATATTGGAAATTATGTGAGTTTTAAAATTGTAAACTGGAATATGTCGGGTAATGATTTGTATATAGATAATGTTTTGGTGGAAGGAGGTGACAGCACACTCACAGAGATTGGTTTTGGCAAAACACAGGTAAATACTTCAGAGAACAGTAATGACGGACAAACGGATTGTCGTGGTTACCGTAATATTTCCGTGCCCGTTTTTATTTCCACAGCACCAACAGCACCTATAACTGTTTCAGTCACTACATCCGGAACAGCTGCTAATTTGTTTGATTATG
The DNA here is from genome assembly GCA_020848255.1 of Chitinophagales bacterium. GTDB lineage: Bacteria > Bacteroidota > Bacteroidia > Chitinophagales > JADIYW01 > JADJSS01. Next base: position 4,177 of record JADLAJ010000247.1, on the reverse strand, counting down.
AGTTGCTGAACAATCAGGTTGTTTTTCCGGCAGGACAAACAGCCAATCAATATGTAAACATAAAAATAATGGATGATGCAGCGGCTGAGGCTTTAGAAACGATAGTGCTAAGTTTAACCATACAGGGAGTAAATACATACAGGACGACTAATAAAAACAGAAAGACCACCATTAATCTGAGAGATAATGATCCGGTGAATCCGGAACAGAAGATATTTTCTAAAGTATTAATGGATGAAAAATTTGAAAATGTATCATCCATAACCAATTTACCGGTCGGCTGGCCGGAGACTACTAATTTCTTTGGTACTTCCGCTATGTTTTCGATAGGGGTATGGTTCTACGATCCAATTTTGTTTACCCGCGATAATTCGCTGGACAGTACACACTATATCCTTTTTTGGGGAAATGTTGGCAGCATCCATGCTCCTGTAAATGAGTATTTGGAAACCTCTACTGTTGATGTAAGCGGCTATGATTCCATTACAATTGAAATGGATCATTGGTTAAAAGCGTATCTCCCGTACACAGGAGACGCAGTAATAGAAGCCTGGAATGGTACGGCCTGGATAACAGTATATTTACATCCTGGCTTACAGGGAAATATCGGCGGAAATTATAAGCCGGAACACGTAAACGTTTCTTTGTCCGGATATACAAATCCTGATTTTAAAATCCGCTTCGGATTGGTTAATGACAGAGATAACTGGTGGTACGTAATAGATAACGTGAAAATTACCGGATTTAAGACAAAGGCCAGGGTTGCAACAAGCATAAATTCTAACGCAACTGCCTATTTAGGGCCTAATGAACTGGTGCATTTTTACGATACTAGTACAGGAGATATTATTGCGTCCGTTCAAAATCAGTCGGCATGGAATTATGGCTGCACTACGGTGAGTATTGACAGGGTTGGTAATGGTGCCGTTCCGTATATGGACGTAAATCCTACTTATCATGCTACTCAAAAAACAATATTAATAACTCCTGAGTTTAATAATCCAAATGGTGTGTATGATATTTCTTTATACTACAAAAATGCTGAGATAAACGGATGGGTGAACACCACTTTCAATCCGTTAATAAATTTAGGTATCATAAAGTCAGGTGCAGCAATATCCAATATAACACCATCTAATCCACTCGCAAACGGCGCCACGAATTATGCTGCAACGAATGTTCTAAATCAGAACTATCTTGGCGGTGACTATAAACTTTCCGGAAGATTTATAAAAGGATTTTCCGGTTTCGCAGGTGCAAATACTTCTTCGAATAGTTCACTGCCAATAGAATTGCTGACCCCCTTGCAGGCCGTTTATAAAAAAGATATTGGCAATGCAATTAGCTGGACAACTGCTCAGGAATTTAACTGTGATTATTTTGAACTTCAACGTTCGATAGATGGAGCCGATTTTGCAATAATAGCAACCTTAAGGGGACAGGGGAATTCTGCCTTACGGCATGACTATCTGTATAATGATAAAGCATTTAATAATGGAAAAAATTACTACCGGTTTAAACAGGTTGATTTTAACGGAAGATTTACCTATTCCAATATGGTAATGGTGGATAATACGGAAGAAGTGAAATATAGCTTTGAATTATTTCCTAATCCGGTGAAAAATACATTGAATATAAAATTACAGGACGGACATAAAACGGCAGTTGTACAAATTCATAATGCTTACGGACAGCTTGTTACATCTCTTGCATTGCAGCAGGAGATAAGGAGTACTGTTGATGTGAGCGGATACAGCAACGGAGTATATTTTGTAACGATTGTTACAGGAGATAACACAGAAACAAAGAGTTTCGTGAAATACTAGATTTGTATTATTTGTTATCAAGAATGATAAGCAGGTCTTTACTGTAGATGGTAATGCTTGGTTTGTATTTATATGGTTTTGCTTCGTCTTAATATTGTTTTACAACGCCTTTCACCAGTACCGTTTTGTCTCTGTAATCTTTTGCATTAATATTGAGCAATTCCAGTTGGTCCTCAAAAATGATAATCGCCATCTGGTTATTCGGAAAGGTTTTTCAAGATTCAGAAAGGTAGGCTTTCCTTTACTGAATTCGGCATAGAAGGTAGTTACTGCTTTTCCTATAACAACAACTTCTTCGCCAACTTTTTCTGCAGCAACTGCTATCTTGATGGTATCAAGCTTTGGAAAGGGTTGTGTATATGAATAGTTTAAAAAAACAAAAGAAGAAATAATTATAAAATACGTTTAGGTTTTTAAAGTACGATGTAATAAGATATTCATAAGCCTAAACATTGTCAAAAATAATTATTTTATCGTGCAATAATAAATTTGGATGTTTGAACCTGATGGTCATTCTCAAAAATTAATAGATATGTTCCGGATGCTAATGAATGAATATCTAATGAGATATTGTTCTCACTTACATTTTGAGTTAAGATGATATTCCCTGATACATCAGTAAGTCTTACAGTTGCGTTATTCAGCAGTATGTTTTTCAGTTGAATATTTATTTGCTCTTTAGCAGGAATTGGAAAAATTAGAATCTTATTCTGTAGAGATTTGTTTATAGTGGAGGATACTAATTGAATTTGTGTCGTTGTGGTATTTGTACTGACAGGCAAGTTGTAATCAAACAGAATGTGAGCAGTATTTTTTATCTTATCATTTATGACAAGATTTTTATCTGGTTTTATTTCATAGCTTATAAAGCCATGCGCAGTGCTTGCATTGACAGACTTGGGCGGCAGCAGAATATTTTTAAAATAGAAGGTAAGTATGTTGTTATTCTTTATACTTAGCTGATAAGGATGGCTGGATGCAATGGATTTAAAACTATTGAGATTAATTTTATCCGACAAAGTATCTAATATTGTAATGTTGAAGGCCGTATCCGTACCTTCATTTTCAAACCGTATGGTGTAGTGTAAGCTTTTATTGTTGGAAACGTCAATATTTGTGAGTTCGTTTTCTGATACGGTCTTTTCATTCGGGTCGTAAGAGCCGCGCACCTGTTCGGAAAATATAAATTGGTTGTTGGAAGGATTTGTGTCATTTTGCGCAATACTTATAATAGCTGTACTTGTCAGCAAATCATTATTATTTAGTGCGGGCGGAGTTGCAGCGGTAAAATTAATAAAAATGGTTTTTCTTTCACCGGGTTGTAATGCAGATAAATTATTCCAGACTAATGTATCTCCGCTCAAGAGATAAGTATTGCTGGCTGATGTAATATTAAGACGATTATCAGGCAAGGCTTTTACCGTAAAATTGGTTAGTGGGTAATTCCCGTTGTTGGAATATGTAAGTGCGTAAGTACCATTGAATCCCGGCCGTGTTACAAAAGTGTTGTTAAAAATCACTTCAGCATCATATACTTTACCAATAGGCTTTAAAATGAAATTAATGAAATCGGTATTGTTGTAATTGGTATGTGTAATTGTCCTGCTTGCAGGAGTTAGCGTAAATAAACTGTCTGATAGCCTGCAGGATATTTCATATTTACCTGTATCAATTATAAATGTGTAAATGCCAGTGTCAATTAAATAATTGCTGTATACTATATCATTTTTTGCATAGCTTAATCTTGCATTCTCATAAAGAGGTTCACCTGTATCTTGTGTGTTATTGTTGTTGTAATCAATATAGATTTTTCCTTTTATCGTATTAATACCGTTTGCCAGTCGGTATAATACAACATCTGCATTTCTTACGCATTCGTTGTTTACATTCGCAAATGCATAGACTTCGTTCTTAGTATTACTAAAAACATCCTTAAATTCTGTTTGATTACAGATGTTGCAGGAAGTATTTAAAACAGACTGCAGTATTACCGTATTGCTTAATGGACTATATTCAAAAAGTGTGGAATACATGCCACCTCCTATATTCGTGTATTGTAGTATAATAAAATACCTTCCGTCTTTTGTTTTAATAAAGTCTTTAAACTGATTATAGGATAAGATGGTGTTTTGGGCAAATATGGTTTGACTGATTTGAGTTGAGCTTACAGGTACTCCATTTTTGTTTATTTTTTGGACAAACATACCAGCACTCATTTGTTTTATAATTATTCTAAGAGAATTCGTGTAATCTTCAGCAGCAAATACGTAACAATATTTTTCGACATATCTATTTATAACATTTCCTGTGTGATCAAACTTAATAAAGTAAGTGCTGTCATTACTCGTGCT
>JADLAJ010000246.1 GCA_020848255.1 Chitinophagales bacterium | reverse complement strand
GCGTAATGCCGTTAGAAATAACAACCGTAGGCTGTTTTAAACCGTATTTCTTTATCTCCCTTTCCGCAAACTTACTCGGACAAATCACGACGTCCGATTGATTGTAGATAGTTTTCATGAAAATCCAATACGTTAATTTTGTCCATAAAGGATGCTTCAATCCGCCATTATGCATGAGTTGTTCGCCCTGCACATGAAACGTGGATACCACCGGTTTTCCCATTTGTTTAGCAAGGCGTACCGCTACCATTCCCAGCAACAACGGAAACTGATTGTGTACAATGTCTACGTTGGAGAATGCATTTCTCAGTATTTCTTTGTCGGGCATGGCAAAGACAAATTTCATGCGCTGCATAATTTTACGGATGCGTGGGAGAGGAGGATAAAATTCTTTTAGTAAAACTTTGCCCGGAGCAGGCTTTCCGGTGCTGATCACCACAACTTTATGGCCTTCTTGCCGTAAAAGCTGTGTAAAGCGTTGTGTAGAGATAGCTGCGCCATTACTGACGTTTTCAAATACATCAGAAACCTGCGCTATTTTTAATTTGAACAGATAATCGTTAAGCAATGAATTCTATTTGTAGGTAAAGTTGCTTCAAAACCTGTTAAAATGCGTTGCATAATTATTTAAAAGTGTTACAGAATTTAAACAAAAATACCTCACGGAAGGTGAGGTATTCATTAAATCTGTCTGTAAAGACTATTCTTTGTCAGCAGCTACTTTTTTTGCAGCCGGTGCTTTTTTTGATTTTACTTCCACCACTTCTTTTTTAGGTGTCACTTTTACCGCTGCTTTATGAGGTCTTGCTTTACCGAAAGAACCTGCAAAAATTTTTCCTTTTCTGGTTTTTTTATCACCACGTCCCATTTTCTATAATTTTTTTAAGATGAATATAAAATGATTAATTCTGGTGCAAAGATACACAATTATTTTATAGTTGCAATTAATTCAGTCACACTTCTTTCTGCTGTTTCCAAGGCACCGTGTACGGTTGCAAAATGTCCGTTTACAGCAGTTGCTTCACCTGCAAAGAATAGATTATCGCCTATTTTTTCAGCCAAAGCTTCGCGTGCACCGGCATAACCCACTTTCGGATAGGAATAAGCACCTTTAATAAAGGGTTCTTTTGTCCAGTCCTGGATGTGTATAGCTAAAAAACCGGAACTGGCTGCTGTACCACCATATATTGCATCTAAATCAGACAAGAGGATGTTTTTAATTTGTGTCTCGCTTAGTGCTGTTAATGTCTCGGCTTTTTCACCTAAAATAAATGCCGTTAAAATTGAATAGTTGCTATTTGTTCTACCCAAAGCAGTGTTCCAATACTCCGGAACAGCACCGGTTCCGAAAACAGAACTAAGGTCATTTGCCCAAAATCGGTTATTGAATTTTAGTATTACTTTCATGCCTGCATCCATACCTAACTTATTAAGCGCAGTCATTTTACTGTCTGGTAATCCCGGATTGAATGCAATATAATTTGATTTTAAGATAGATAAGGGAACGGTTATAATAACCTTATCTGCGATGTATTCAGTATTGTTTTGGTCTTTTAGAATTATTTTTGAAGATGTATAATCAATAGATTTAATTGCTGTATCGTACTTTATTTTTGATATTATAGTAGCAAAATTTTGTTCTAACACAGATAACACAGATTTGTTGGCAACAGGATAATCTTCGTCACCTGCTGTCCATAAATTATCGGCTTCAGCAATCCCTTTCATACTTAGTCTTTGGTTAGAAGTGCCATATTCATTTCCAATTTGAGCATTCAAATAGGGGTGAAGTGCCACATTTATACCGATATTATTGATGTGTTGTTGCACGGTAATATCATCACCGGAATAATTTGCTATGTTATTCAGCAGATTCGATGCAGCAATAAAATCATTATCAGTATTTGCCTGTTGCTCATTTTTCAGACTGTTTTTGAAGAAATAATAATCTGAAGTAGATTCATCTGTAAAAGTAGCACCTGCATTTTTGGCTAATCTATAAAATACATTGTTATTTCCGTGTATTTCTTCTGCTCCTAATTCAACAGGAAAATCTGCAAAACCGCTTAATGTTTTTATACGTCCACCATAGGAGAGTGAAGCTTCTAAAATTTGAATATTTTTAGCTCCTTTTTTTTGTAATAAATGCGCAGCATATAAACCGCTGGCACCTGCACCAATGATGATTATTTTTCCATCATAGTTAATGTTAATTTCATTTTCCTCGCAGGCACTCAATATAGAAGAGGTGCTGGATAAAACAGGAAGTGTAATCAGTGTATTTCTTATAAATGAACGCCTATTCATTGATGCAAAACATTATTATTACACATTGAACCTGAAATGCATCAAATCGCCGTCTTTTACCACATATTCCTTGCCTTCAATGCGCAGTTTTCCGTTTTCACGACAGGCTGCTTCTGATTTATACTGAATAAAATCATCGTAACTCATCACTTCCGCCTTGATAAAACCTTTCTCAAAATCGGTGTGAATAACGCTGGCAGCCTGTGGTGCTTTCCAACCCTGATGAATCGTCCAGGCACGAACTTCCTGTACACCGGCAGTGAAATAGGTCTGTAATTTCAATAAATCATAGGCTGAGCGGATTAAACGGTTCAATCCGGGCTCTGTTAAGCCATATTCTGATTGAAATAAAGCTTTGTCTTCCTCTTCCATTTCAGAAATCTGCGCTTCCACCGAATTGCTTAAAACGATAACTTGTGCTCCTTCTTCCGCAGCCATTTTAGTCAAAGCTTCTGAAAATTTGTTACCGGTCAGGATAGAAGCTTCATCCACGTTAGCCACATACAATACCGGTTTATCCGTCAGGAAGCATAAATCAGCGAAAATCAGCCTGTCTTCTTTAGAAAAATTCAGGGAGCGGATGTTTTTTCCATCGCTCAGGCATTGCTGACACTGCATCAGCACATCATATTCGTGTTTCGCTTTCGGGTCGCCGCTTACTTTTGCCTGTTTCTGGATACGTTGCGTTTTTCGTTCCACACTTTCCAGGTCTTTCAGCTGTAATTCCGTGTCGATGATGTCTCTGTCGCCGATGGGGTTGATGGCTCCTTCTTCGCGTAAGATATTCTCATCTTCAAAGCAACGAATTACGTGAATGATGGCATCCACTTCGCGGATATTGGCTAAAAACTTATTTCCTAAACCTTCGCCTTTGGAAGCACCTTTCACCAAACCGGCAATATCAACAAACTCAATGGTGGTAGGAATAATTTTATTCGGCTGCACAATTTCAGCGATTTTAGCTAAACGCTCATCCGGAACATCTACCAAGCCTACGTTTGGCTCGATGGTGCAGAAACGGTAATTGCTTGCCTGTGCTTTGGCGTTATTAGAAACTGCATTGAATAAAGTTGATTTTCCTACGTTTGGTAATCCTACTATGCCACACTGTAAACCCATAATCTTAATTTGAAAATTTGAAAATGAAATAATTTGAAAATGATGTATTCATTTTCGACCCGCGAAGATACAAAATGCAAGTGAATTTGAAAATTATGTGTGTTTTATCATTTTTTCTTTCAAATAGTTCTATTCTCAGTCGGCTTTCAGAAAAGATCTTCGTATGGTAACCAATACAAGGATAAAGGCCGTGTAACAGATGAAAAAGGGAAGGATATACGCAATTCCGTTAAAGACCAGCAGTAATGCCATAATAAGCAACTGCGCGCCTAAGCCGTAAAAGGAAACCAATGTCATAAACCAGTTAGGCAGTGTTGACAAGCTAGCTGCTTTAGGATCGGCATAATAGATGGTTTTGTCAAATAGGATGTACAGCACATTATATGTGTGATATAGAATGGTAACCATCTGCTGACTTTCGCCGGGGAAGGCAATGGGCGAAGCAGTTTCCGTAATTTTACTCGTGGTATCACCGCCTTCTTTATTCGTTCTCAGGATGACATAATAGTAATTGTATAAGGTACCCTGCAATTGTATCGCCATAAAGGCCGCAAAGATTAACCAAACGGGTGCATTCGTTTGGTAACCAATAGCCATCAGGAACATAAAATTAAGCAGGATATCAAAAATGGAATCCAGATAACGACCGGTGTAAGAAGGTGTTTTTTTTACACGAGCCAGTTCGCCGTCAATACCGTCGATGATGGATTTGAGGATAAGAAAGACCGCAGCGGCAGCATATAATTCCTGCAGGATACAATACACGGCGATTAAACCACAGATACCGAAAACAAAAGTGACCTGCACGGGGGTGACGGATGTTTCCTTTAGCAGCTGCGCACAAAATTTGGCAGCAGGTCTTCCGTAATCGGATACATCGATAAATTTATTTTCTTTGGAGAGTTTAGACATGCTGTCTGTAGTGTGCTAAGTGAAAAAAATTAACACTAATTATTCAGATAAGTTGCGAATTACTGCGTAATAAATGCTTTTCTAGCAATCCACTTCATCGCAGCCGAAGGCTTCGCGTTCGGTTTCTATGGTGATGTGGTGAATGTTCTGGTGCTGCAACTGATGCTTGAGTTCGTGCTTTATGTGCTGTTCCGCTTCTATCGTCACCTCATTGGATAAGAGGATGTGTGCGGTCAGTGCATTCTCCGTGGTGCTGATGGCCCATACGTGCAAATGGTGTATGTTCAGGATGCCTTTAATGCTCAACGCCGTTTTCTTAATGTCTTCCAGGTGTACATTATTTGGAACGCCGTCCAATGAAAGTTTCATGCTGTCGGTCAGTAAATTCCAGGTGCTGAATAAAATTACTACGGCAATAATCAAACTTAGTACGGCATCAATCCAGTACCAGTGTGTGTAGTAAATGATTATACCGCCAATCACAATACCCAATGACACTAATGCATCGGCAGCGAGATGCAGGAACGCACTTTTAACATTTAAGTCATTGTCTTTATCCCGAAAGAAAAAGAAAGCGGAGATACCATTCACCAATACACCAATCAAAGCTATGATTGCCATAGTGGTGCCGGGCATGGCCACGGGATGCAACAAATGTATAATGGCTTCATAACCGATAATACCAATGGATATTAAGAGAATGATGGCATTGATGAGCGCCACAATGATAGACGTTTTACGATAACCGTAGGTGTATTTTTCGTTGGCTTTTACCTGATGCAGTTTCAGTGCAATCAGCGATAAAATCAAACTGGCTACATCAGCAAAATTATGACCCGCATCGGAAATTAAAGACAGGGAATGAATGTGAATACCAAAGCCCAGCTGCACGACAACAAACACCATATTCAGCACAATCCCAATGTAAAAAGCCTTGCTTACACTGGTAAGTACAAGAGGCTGATGATGATGGTGATCGTGAGACATTTTTATGATTAACGATTAACAATTTACGATGTATGATTGATAATAAAAGCGTATGTTTTTTAATTTAATTGTTAATCGTTAATTGTCAACTGTTAATTATAGAAGCGTTCCGCGCAATAATAATGACGCTACCACAAAATAAATGACCAATCCGGTAACATCCACCAAAGTAGCTACAAAAGGAGCAGAAGAAGTAGCAGGGTCGAAGCCTAATTTTTTCAGGATAATTGGCAGCATAGAACCACACAAGGTTCCCCAGAGCACAATAAATAATAAAGTAATCCCCACCGTTAAACCCACCAGAATGTAGTGTTCGCCATAAATGGGACTGATGGATGACCAGATAATGATTCTTAAAAAACCAATAATACCCAGAATAGAACCCAGGACAAGACCGCTTAAGATTTCCCTTTTCATGACACGCCACCAGTCTTCAAAGGTGATTTCGCCCAATGCCATGGCACGTATAATCAAAGTAGATGCCTGCGAACCGGAGTTACCGCCGCTGGAAATAATCAAGGGTATAAATAAGACCAGAATAACGGCTTTGGCAATTTCATCTTCAAAAAAAGCCATAGCAGAAGCCGTCAGCATTTCACCAATAAATAAAATTATCAGCCAGGGTGCGCGTTTTTTTATCAGTTCAAAAAAAGCGGTATTCATGTAGGGTTCGTCCAAAGCTTCGGTACCCCCCATTTTCTGGATATCCTCCGTGTCTTCTTCACTTTGTACACGCAACATATCATCGATAGTCACGATTCCAAGAAGGATACCATCATCATCAATAACCGGCAGCACGGCGCGGTTGTTTTTACGGAAGACAGACGTAGCGTTTTCCTGATCGTCGGTGACGTGCAGCGCAATATATTTTTTATCGCTCAATTCACTCAGTCGGGTGTCAGGTGCAGCAATCAGTAATTCTTTTAAGTTGATGTCATCAATCAGTTTTTCATGGTCGTCGATGATATAAATGAAGTTGATGTTTTCAATCGTTCTGCCGAGTTTGCGTATTTTGTTCAGTGCTTCCTGTACGGTGAAATGTTCTTTCACTTCAATGTAGTCAGGATTCATCAAACGGCCCACGCTGTCTTCGGGATAGCCCAGCAACGCGAGGGTTTCCAAACGGTCTTCGTGCGGCAGAAACAGCACGAGTTTTTTCACCGATTCGCTGGTGAGCTCGCTCAGCAGGGCTGTACGGTCGTCGAAATGCATGTTTTGAATCAGCTCTGCCACTTTGTTGGATGGCAGGGTGTGAATCAGTTTTTTCTGCAATTTCAAATCCAGGAACTTCAGCGTTTTTACGGCGCGGTGCGGTTCCAGGTTTTCTATTACTTTCTGGCTATATTCCGGATAATCGTTGAGGAAGTCGGCGAGTTCGGTAGTACGGAAATCGCTGAAGTATGGCTTCTCATGTTTGAGGACATCTAAAATCAATTCTTCTTT
>JADLAJ010000245.1 GCA_020848255.1 Chitinophagales bacterium | reverse complement strand
ACAAAGCACTAAACGTAACGCACGTACCCGTAAAGGAAAACGTAAAACAGTTGCGGGTAAAAAGAAAGTAACTAAATAGTAAAATTGTAAGTCTAATATAAATGGCACAAGCAACAAAAAAGACAGCGAAAAAAAGAGTAGTTAAGGTAGAAGCCGAAGGGTATGTTTACGTTAAAGCTACTTTCAATAACATCATCATCTCATACACCAACAAAGCAGGACAGGTAATTTCCTGGAGCAGCGCAGGTAAATGTGGTTTCAGAGGTTCTAAAAAAAGCACTCCGTATGCAGCTCAGATGGCAGCACAGGATGCGGGAACTAAAGCTTATGAAGCTGGTTTGAGAAGAGCTGAAGTATTCGTAAAAGGACCGGGCGGCGGAAGAGAATCTGCTATCCGTACTATTGGAAACGCAGGTATCGAAGTAACCGTAATTCGCGACGTAACTCCATTGCCACACAATGGCTGTCGTCCACCAAAGAAAAGAAGAGTTTAATTTTAGAAGTTTACAACAATGGCAAGATATACAGGACCACGTACTAAAAAATCAAGAACATTTGGAGAACCAATCTTCGGATACGATAAAGCATTTGAAAAAAGAAAATATGCTCCGGGACAACATGGTAATTCAAGAAAACGTTCTACTAAATCTGAATACGCAGTTCAGTTGAAAGAAAAACAAAAAGCGAAATACACTTACGGCATTTTGGAAAGACAGTTCTACAAAACGTTTGAAGAAGCTGCCCGTAAACATGGTGTAACAGGTGAAAACTTACTTCGCTTATTGGAACAACGTTTAGACAATACGGTTTTCCGTTTAGGTTTTGCACCTACACGTAGCGCTGCTCGTCAATTCGTAAACCACAAACACGTTACCGTAAACGGAAGAATTTTAAATATTCCTTCTTATACAGTAAAAGTGGGTGATGTAATCAGTATCCGTGAAAAATCTAAAAATTTAGAGGTTGTTCAGGAAACATTAAAATCAGCAGGTGTTAAAAAATACGGCTGGTTAGAATTAAATACTTCTAAACTGGAAGGAAAATACCTGGAAATTCCTAACAGAGATCAGATCCCTGAAAACATCAAGGAACAACTGATTGTCGAGTTATATTCTAAATAATAATTTTTTTGAAGAGAAATCCCGTATTGGGATATTCAGAATTCAACTTTAAAAAATAAATTAATAATTATGGCTATTTTATCATTTCAAAAACCGGATAAGATTCTTTTACAGAAAGCTACCGACTTCGAAGGAACATTTGAATTCGCACCGCTTGAACCTGGTTTTGGAAATACAATCGGTAACGCATTACGAAGAGTATTGTTATCTTCTTTAGAAGGTTATGCAATTACAAACATCAAAATTGCGGGTGTTAATCACGAATTTTCTACCATCAAAGGTGTAATCGAAGATGTTACGGAAATCGTATTGAACATCAAACAAGTTCGTTTAAAAAGAGTATTACAGGATGCAGATGCAGGTTATGAAAAAATCTACATCTCTCTTAAAAATAAAGAGCAGTTCACAGCAGGTGATATCGAAGCACATACCAATGTGTTTGCAGTTACCAATCCTGATTTAGTGATTTGCAACATGGAAAAAAATGTTCATATCGAGTTAGAAATCTCTATCGGAAAAGGAAGAGGTTATGTAGCAGCTGAGGAACATTATGTAGACAGTTCTATCGTGGGTTTAATTCCGGTAGATTCTATCTATACGCCAATCAAAAATGTACGTTACAAAATCGAAAATACTCGTGTGGAGCAACGTACTGACTTTGAAAAATTAATCATCGATGTTAAAACAGATGGTACTATCCATCCGGAAGATGCGGTGAAAGAAGCGGCGAAAATCTTGATTCAGCATTTAATGCTGGTTTCTGACGAGAATATCACATTCGATTCAGAAGAAAAAGGTCAGGAAGAAGTGGTTGATGAGCATATCTTACACATGCGTAAGATTTTGAAAACACCATTGGAAGATTTAGACCTTTCAGTTCGTGCATACAACTGCTTAAAAGCAGCTAAAATCAATTCATTATCTGAATTGGTACAATACGATACTAACGAGTTATTGAAATTCAGAAACTTCGGACGTAAATCGTTAGTGGAAATCGAAGAATTAATCATTGAGAAAGGAATGCACTTTGGCATGGATCTTTCTAAATTCAAATTAGAAGACTAAAAAATAAACTACTGTCGCCATGAGACACGGAAATAAAATAAATCACTTAGGCAGAAAATACGGACACAGAGCCGCGTTGTTGAAGAACTTATCTTCTGCACTATTTATGCACAAAAGAATCGAAACTACTGTAGCGAAAGCAAAAGAGTTGAGAGGTTATGTAGAGCCATTGGTTACTAAAGCAAAAGATAACACAACGCACTCACGTCGTGATGTATTCTCTTACTTACAGGATAAATATGCTACCAAAGAATTATTCGATGTTATTGCACCGAAAGTTGGAAACAGACCTGGTGGTTACACAAGAATCGTTCGTTTGGGACAACGTCAGGGTGATGCTGCTGAAATGGCTATCATGGAGTTGGTAGATTTTAACGAGGTTTACAAACCAAAAGCAGCTGTAGCAGCAGAACCGAAGAAGAAAACACGTCGTGCAGGTGCTGCGAAAAAAGCAGAAACAGCAAAAGAAGTGCTAGAAGAAAAAGCTGCAGAAGTAGAAGAAGTGAAAGATACTGTAGAAGATGTAACACCAACGGAGGAAAAAACAGAAGAATAAGAAATGATTTTTTCAACACATACAAAAGGATAGCATTATTTGCTATCCTTTTTTTTATTTTTATAACCAGTATCAATACCAAGCCATGCCAAATACACCAGCCATTTTATTACTTGAAGACGGAACATCGTTTGCAGGACAAGCCTGCGGAAAAATCGGAACTGCCACCGGAGAAATTTGTTTCAATACGTCGATGACCGGTTATCAGGAATTATTTACAGATCCGAGTTATTTCGGTCAACTCCTGATTTCAACGAATGTGCATGTAGGAAATTATGGCATCAAAGAAACGGAATCAGAATCCGACCTTATTCAGATTGCCGGCTTGATTTGCCGGGATTATACCAATAGCTTTTCGCGAAAACAAGCGGATCAATCTATTGAAGATTATTTTACGCAAAATAACCTCGTAGGTATTACCGGAATTGATACACGTGCTGTGGTGCGTCACGTGCGTGAAAAAGGTGCGATGAACGCCATTGTTTCTTCAGAAAATACAGATATTGCTTTCTTAAAAAATGAATTGAAAAATGTACCGGGGATGGAAGGTCTGGAACTTTCGTCCAAAGTAACTACGAAAGAAGCGTACACATATGGCAACCCCGATGCGAAATATAAAATTGCAGCACTTGATTTTGGTATAAAAAAGAACATTCTTCGCAACTTTGACAACAGGGATTGTTTTATTAAAATATTTCCTGCAACTACATCGTTTGCAACGTTAAAAGAGTTTCAGCCGAATGCTTATTTTATCTCCAATGGCCCCGGCGACCCGGCAGCAATGGACTATGCCGTAGAAACAGTAAAGCAAATTTTAGAAGAAAACAAACCCCTGTTTGGTATCTGTTTAGGCAATCAGTTGTTGGCCAGAGCAGTCGGCATCCCAACCTATAAATTACACCACGGACACCGTGGCGGCAACCATCCGGTGAAGAATTTAAAAACAGGCAAGTGCGAAATCACTACCCAAAACCACGGCTTTGCAGTAGACATGGAAGCACTTAAAAAATCAGATAAAGCAGTGCTTACACATATCAATTTAAATGATAATTCTGTAGAAGGATTGGAAATAGTAGGCAAGAAAGCCTTCTCCGTACAATACCACCCTGAAGCAGCACCCGGCCCGCATGACTCCCGTTATCTGTTCGATGATTTTATCAGAATGATGGAGTAAGGTGTTTATGTAATTCTTCATTATTCAAAAATTTCTGGTAAGGAATATCATCTTGTTTTATATGCACGAGATGTAATTTTATGTATATTTATCATTTGCTTATTTGCTGATGTATTTATTTGTCAGGGCTATTTTTTAGAATGCATTTTAAATTCTTTCGAAAAAATTATAACCCTTGGAACTAAATTCAAAAAAATAAACTTATATATCGTTATACCATACACCAAATTTTTAACCATAATATCTAAAAAATGATAACTACTATTTTGACGGCCATAGCCGTACTATTTGTCCTTTTTGTACTGTTCAATTCTTTCACTATTGCAAAAGGAGATCAGATTATTACACTCGAAAGAAGATGGTTTGGCGCGCCGATGCCGGATGGCAGAACCGTAGCTTTAAAACATGAAGTGGGTATTCAGGCCCGTATACTCGGCCCCGGTTTTCACTGGCTGATTCCATTTATTTATAAAACCACCAAGCATAATTTTATTGTGATTCAAAAGAATCAGGTGGGCGTATTGCGTGCTATAACAGGCGCACCTATTCCAACCGGACAGGTAATGGCGAAAAAAATAGAATGCGATCTGTTTCAGGATGGGGAAGCATTCATCAAAAATGGCGGAGAAAAAGGACCGCAACTCGATATTCTGCCGGATGGAGAATACAAGATTAATCCGCATTTGTTTGAAGTCTCCATTGTAGATGCCATCATTGTTGAAGATGATGAAGTAGCTGTTATCGAATCTATCGCAGGTAAGCAAGTGGAGCGCAGCGGCGGTAACTTTGGTGCACCGGTAGAATGTGATAATTTTCAGAATGCGGAAGACTTTCTCAAGAACGGCGGTGAAAAAGGTCCTCAGATTAATTTCCTTAAACCGGGATTTTACCGAATCAATAAAATCATGTTCATTGTAGAAAAAAGAAGAATGGTAGAAATTCCCGGCGGTATGATTGGTTTGATAGAAGCAGCGGATGGAAATCGAATTCCTGAGGGACGTTTGCTGGCGCGCAAAGTGGAAGGACATAATAACTTCTTTGACGGACAGGCATTCATTACAAATGGAGGAGAAAGAGGCCGTCAGATAGATGTGTTAATGCCCGGAAAATACAGAATCAATACAGCTTTATTTAAAGTAATTGATATTGTGCCATGGACAAGCATACAGGCAGATCAGGTGGGTATTGTGACTGTGAAGGAAGGTTTGCCGATTGTAGACCCGACTAAAATTGCTGCAGAAGAACTTGGTTTGAATGTACACAATAACTTCCAGGACCCTGCCGGATTTTTGGCGGCGAACGGACAAAAAGGTTTGCAAATACCGGTACTGAGAGCAGGTAATTACAGTATAAATCCATGGTTTGCCGATGTAGAAAAAGTGGATATGACAAGAGTGGACATTGGTTTCTGCGGAGTAGTGACCAGTTTCGTGGGTGAAGAGGGCGAAGACGTGAGCGGAGAAGATGTGAATGCCAAAATTGTTGTAAACGGAAAAAAAGGTATTTGGGCAAATCCGCTGGAACCCGGTAAACATCCGTTAAATACCAAAGTATGCAAAGTAGATATTGTGCCAACAACTCAGATATTATTAAATTGGGCAGACAATACGTCCAGTGCGCATCAGTTGGATTCCAATTTAAGTACCATCACTTTGCGTACAGCAGATGCATTCAGTGTAAATATGGATGTCAGTGTAATCATTCATATTCCGATGAAAAATGCACCGAAAGTAATTGCGAATTTAGGTTCGGTAAAAAATATGATATCACAAGTTTTGGAACCGGCGATTTCATCGCATTTCAGAAATGCAGCACAATACATTAAAGCACTGGACTTATATACACAGCGAAAAGAGTTACAGGCTAAAGCGAAAGAGCATATTGATTCTGTTTTGAAGGTACATCATATCGATTCTAAGGAAACGCTGATAGCTGATGTGGTTTTACCGGAACAACTAATCAAGCCGGTGACAGACCGTCAGATTGCAGAACAGGAAAAATCAACCTACAAAACGCAAAGAGAAGCACAGGACGAAAGAAAGGCACTCGAAAACTCAACGGCACAGGCCAACATGCAGAAAGATGTCGTAACATCAGAACGCGGTGTTGAAATTGCGAAAAACGTTGCACAATCTGCCGTAGAAAAATCTACCGGTGAAAAGGAATCTATGATATTAAGTGCTGCCGGTAAAGCAGAAGCTGTAAAACTGGAAGCGAATGCACAAGCGGAAGCCACGAAAGTAATCGCTGTAGCGGATGCAGAGAAAATTGAGAAAGTAGGTTTGGCGGAAGCAAAAATTATTTTAGAAAAAGGTAAGTCAACCGCAGAATCATACAAACTGGAAGTAAGTGCAATGGGACAAGACGGTTTCGTGAGAGTACGAGTGATGGATCAGTTGACCAAATTACAACTCAAACTGGTGCCGGATACGCTGATTATGGGCGGCGGAAACGGAACCGACAACAGTTCTATGGGACAATTGATTAGTATGGCTTTGTTGGAAAAAGTAACAGGAAAAGATTTCTTAGAGATAACACAAAACAGCGAAAATAAAACAAGCAAACAAGAGACTCAGGAATAAAATGTTGATTCATTAGATTTTTCAGTAGCCTGAAAACCTTAGTGAAATCTCTCAAAATTTCTCCGTAAATTACCCCTATGCGAATATTCGTTATAGGGGTAATTTTTTTGTTGGTGCAAAACATGCACGCACAGAATCATTACTGGTCGCAGCAATATGGTGCAGAAAATACTTTGCTGGGCGGTGCCATGACGGCAGGTGCCGGCGATAACAGTGCCATGTACTACAATCCGGCTCGCTTAGGTTTTATTGAGTCACCCAAAATTAGTATTAGCGCTAACGCATACGGCATCGATATCGTTAACCTGAAAAATGCAGCAGGCACCAAGCTGGATTTAAAATCTGCGAAACTCATGCTCTATCCGCAGATTGCATCGGGTTCTCTAATCATCAAAAAAAATCCGAAATTCAAAATGGTGTATGGCTCGTTAGTGCGCTACCGAACGGCACTGCACTACGAACAAACCAATACCATGAGTTACGATGTATTTACGCGGCTGCCCGGAAATGAATTTTATGATGCGCGTGTGGAATATGATTACAATGGAATAGCCAATTGGTTTGGTGGCGCATTTGCCTACAGAATCAACGAAAACTGGTCTGTTGGCTATACGCAGTTTTTTACCTATATCAATTTGCAATATCGCCAGTCGTACAACATCACCAGCGATAATAAAATCCGAAATACGTATTTTGTATCTACCAATAATAACAACCTCAATTTTTCTATCAATAATATTGGTGTCGTTGAAAAGGTGGGAATTGCTTATGAAAAAAAATCACGAAAAAAGGATTCCACTTTGTATTTCAGGGTTGGTCTGACAGCCACCATGCCATCTTTTAAAATATTCAGCAAAAGCAAAGTGTATCAGTCATCAGAGCTGAATAATATTGATGAAAATGGGTTCAATCCAACAGACTCTTTTAATGCGGTTTCTTCTGTGCTGAATAATTCGAACAGCAATATCAAAACCAATTTTAAAGATCCGGCATCAATAGCGTTGGGTTTTGAAGTATCGAATAAGCACATCCGTTTTTGTACTACGGTAGAATATTTTATCAGGGTGAAAGAGTACAATATGATTAAGGATAATTCGCAAACAATTGTTCGTCCTGTAAAAAATAACAATCCTGTTTTTATCAACGACTATATGACAATTAAACAATCCAATCAGCCGATACTGAATGTTGCTTTTGGATTTGAATATAAATT
>JADLAJ010000244.1 GCA_020848255.1 Chitinophagales bacterium | reverse complement strand
TAACTCTAAAATAGGCGAAATTGATGTATTTTCAAAATATTTGTACTTTTAATTATAATTAACTATTTGTCAATAGCTTAGATTTACTGGCAATACAAAATGCGTACTTCGTATTTTGTATTGTTTTGACTTGCGACAATACAAAATGCGAACTCAGCAATCATTGAGTATTGTCCTTTCTGTTGCTATCTAATTCATTTTAGCCATGTCCTGTTTTCGCAGACATCTAAAATCATCTCCATTTAGACCCATTTTCCTGTTAAAAACGCATTAAATCACTCGTTTTTGGCAAATAATTCACCTCTCACAATTCAACATTCAGCATAAAATCGTATCTTTGCAGTCCAAATTTTCGCAAATTGTCATGCCGACAAAGTGAAAACTTGGTGAGATTTTTAATTTTTTAACCATTTAAATTAGTCAATTTTGACAGACAAACCAGAAATCCCGGCATTAGATGCAGTTGATGACATCATTCCGGTGCACAAAGAAAAAGAAGTAATCGAGCAAGAAACTATTGATTTAGTGATTCCGGCTATCAAAGCTGAAGAGTTCGATTGGAACGTAAGTAAACGTGGTGCTAACAAATACACCAAAGAAAAAATCGCCGAGCTGGAAACACTCTACGATCAGACGTTCAAACAAGTTGAAGACAACGAAATTGTAAAAGCGATCGTTACAGCTATCACCGACACGGATGTAATCTTAAACATCGGTTTCAAATCGGATGGTATGATTTCAAAATCAGAGTTCAAAGACAACCTGGAGTTGAAAGTAGGCGACGAAGTAGACGTATACGTTGAAAACAAAGAAAACAAAAAAGGTCAGTTAATCTTATCTCGTAAAAAAGCGAAATTAACTAAAGCCTGGGATTACATCTGCGAAGCACACGAAAAAGATACTATCGTGAAAGGCCGCGTAATCAGCAAAACAAAAGGTGGTTTAATCGTAGACCTGTACGGAATGGAAACATTCTTACCGGGTTCTCAAATCGACGTGAAACCAATCACCGATTACGATCAGTTCGTTGGTAAAACAATGGAATTCAAAGTAGTGAAAATTAACGAGGCGATCAAAAATGCCGTAGTTTCTCACAAAGCGTTAATCGAAAGCGATCTGGAATCTCAACGTCAGGAAATCATCGGAAAATTAGAGAAAGGTCAGGTGCTGGAAGGTACCATCAAAAACATCACAGACTTCGGTGCATTCATCGACTTAGGTGGCGTAGATGGTTTATTGTACATCACAGATATTTCATGGGGACGTATCAACCATCCAAACGAAGTATTGAAAATGGATCAAAAATTACAAGTAGTAGTGATTGATTACGATGACAACAAAAAACGTATTTCATTAGGCTTAAAACAATTACAACCGCACCCTTGGGATTCATTACCGGAAGGCATTGAAGTGGGCGCTAAAGTGAAAGGTAAAATCGTGAACATCGAAGATTACGGTTCCTTCTTAGAAATCGTACCGGGTGTGGAAGGTTTGATTCACGTATCGGAAGTTACCTGGAGCAACCAGCCAATCAACTCACGCGATTTCTTCAAATTGGGCGACGAATACGAAGCTGTGGTAGTTACGTTGGATAAAGACGAACGTAAAATGTCGTTGAGCTTGAAACAAATGGGCGAAGATCCTTGGAAACACATCGCAGAAAAATATCCTGTTGGAAGCAAACTGAAAGGTTTAGTGAAAAACATCACTCCGTACGGTGTATTCGTAGAGTTAGATGATGTAGTGGGCGGTATGATTCATATCTCTGACTTATCATGGACAAAACGTTACAACCACCCTTCAGAATTTACCAAAATTGGTAATGAACTGGATGTGGTAGTATTGGAAATCGATGTAGACAACAAAAAAATCGTTTTAGGACACAAACAACTGGAAGAAGATCCTTGGGATACTTTCGAAACATTGTTCCCAATCGGTTCTATACACGACGCTACTGTTTTGAAACGCGAAGATAAAGGCGCTGTGGTTCAGTTACCTTACGGTATCGAAGCATTCGCTCCAACGCGTCACATCAAGAAAGAAGACGGAAAATTAGCGGAAGTGGAAGAAGTATTGCCATTCAAAGTACTGGAATTCGATCGCGATGACAAACGTATCATCGTATCTCATACACGTGTAAACGAAGATGTGAAAATCGACGAAAAGAAAGCAATTGAAGGCGAGAAAAAAGCGGTTGCTAAGAAAACAAAAGAAGCGGTGGAAAAAACCAACAGCAAGATTGAAAAATCTACTTTAGGTGATTTAAGCGCACTTTCTGATTTGAAAACAAAAATGGAAGAAGGAAACTAATATTCCATAGCTGCTTTGCAGTAATAATTACAAGCCCGTTCAGCAATGAACGGGCTTTTTTTAGTTCGTCTGAACTATAATTTGTGTGATGTATATGATTTTTTTGATTTTGATACAATTTCCATCTATTGAATGCTCTTAATCTATCACATTAATCATAATAATCATATCAATCACAGTTCTGACAATATTTTAATCACAAAAATCATGGTTCTGACAATAAAATGTGCATCTTTTTCAATGTTACCAAAACTTTAATCACTTTCTTTCAAAACAAAATTCCGTATTTTTGGAATCCTAATTCAAAACTCACAAAAATGAACGACACAGGCGTCAAGAACCCTTCAGCAGATTTGACAAAACTCGGTTTTCATCACACAACAGCTCACTGGAATATTTCACGCGAAGCATTGATTCAACGCACACTGGATTTAAATTTAGGCGTGTTGAACGACAGCGGTGCATTGTGTATCGATACGGGTGAATTTACAGGACGTTCACCAAAAGATAAATTTACGGTGAAAGATGCATTGACAGAAAATGCAGTGGACTGGAACAATATCAATCAGCCATATTCTCCGGAAGCGTTTGATAAATTACAGGCAAAAGTTATTGCACATTTAGATAAACAAAATGAAGTTTATGTACGCGATGTGATGGCTTGCGCAGATCCGAACTACACCTTAAATATAAGAGTGGTGACGGAAACGCCGTGGGCAAGTTTATTTGCAGACAATATGTTTATCCGTCCTTCAGAAGAACAAATCAATTCGTTTGTACCGGAATGGACGATTCTATGCGCTCCGAGTTTTATGGCTATTCCTGCAGAAGATGGTACTCGTCAGCATAATTTCTCTATCATTAACTTTACTAAAAAAGTAATCTTAATTGGTGGTTCAGGATATACCGGCGAAATCAAGAAAGGTATTTTCACGGTATTAAACTTTGAATTACCGCATTTGAAAAATGTTTTAAGCATGCACTGTTCTGCCAATATCGGCAACGACGGCGACACTGCATTGTTCTTTGGTTTATCAGGTACAGGTAAAACAACTTTGTCTGCTGACCCGAACAGAAAACTGATAGGTGATGATGAGCATGGCTGGAGTGATACTGGTGTATTCAACTTTGAAGGCGGCTGTTATGCAAAATGCGTGGATTTAACGGAAGAAAAAGAACCGGACATTTTCCGTGCTATCAAGCCGGGTGCTATTTTAGAAAACATCCGTTTTTATGACGGTACCAATAAAGTGGATTTCGAAAACGTAAGTGTAACGGAGAATACACGTGTTTCTTATCCTTTATACCATATCAATAATATCGCAGTTCCATCTGTAGGAACGATACCGAAAAATATCTTCTTCTTAAGTTATGATGCGTTTGGTGTCTTACCTCCGATTACTAAATTGACGGAAGCACAGGCAATGTATTTATTTATTTCAGGATATACCTCTAAAGTAGCCGGAACAGAAGCAGGCGTTACAGAGCCACAAACGACTTTCTCTGCTTGCTTTGGTGCGGCATTCTTACCATTGCATCCAACGAAATATGCGGAAATGCTGGGAAGAAAACTGAAGGAAAGCGGAGCAAACGTGTGGTTGATTAATACAGGGATGACAGGCGGTGTGTACGGTGTTGGAAGCCGTATGAGTTTGAAAGTAACCCGCGGATTGATTACTGCTGCTTTGAACGGACAGTTGAACGGTGTAGCATACGAAACGTTGCCGATTTTCAATTTCCAGATTCCGACAACTTGCCCGGGCGTACCGAGCGAAGTATTGAATCCGAGAAATACGTGGGCAGATAAAACGGCATACGATGCTAAAGCTTCGGAATTGGCCGTGAAATTTAACGAGAATTTCAAGAAGTATGCTGCTCAGGCAAATGAAGAAATCTTAGCAGCTGCGCCAAAAGTGTAAACTTCATGCCACGATATTCGTGGCATGATAAAATATATCAAAGTCATTCCCGCGAAAGCGGGAATCTTTTTTTACATTTGAGTTAGAATGCAATTTAATCCTTCTACACATATTCCCGTGATGGAACATTTCTACACCATTCAGGGTGAAGGTTTCTACACAGGCCATGCCGCCTACTTTATCCGGCTGGCCGGCTGTGATGTGGGCTGTGTATGGTGCGATGTGAAAGAGTCCTGGACGGTGGAGGAACAACAATTAATGTTAATTGATGACTTGCTGAAGGAAGTGCTGAAATATCCCGGACGATTAATCGTTATTACAGGAGGAGAACCGCTGATGTACGATTTATCTTTTTTGACGCAAACATTAAAAGCGAACGGATTTCAAATAAATATTGAAACATCCGGTGCTTATCCAATTTCCGGAACACTGGACTGGATTTGCGTTTCACCGAAGAAATTTAAAGCACCTTTGAAAGAAGTACTTGCAAAAGCCAATGAATTAAAATGTATCATCTTTAATAAAAGCGATTTTGAATTTGCAGAACAGAACTGCTTACTGGCTACTAAAGACTGCGTACTGTATCTGCAAACGGAATGGAGTAAACAGGAACAAATGCTGCCATTGATGATTGACTATGTAAAAGCACATCCGCAATGGAAAATATCTCTGCAGACACATAAATACCTGAATATTCCATGATAGTAGTAAGTAGTAAGGAATAAGTAGTAAGTTTATAGATAATTATGGAGCGTAATTTGATTAAATCAAAACTGATGAAAAAGCTTTCACTTATATTATTTACTTATTCCTTATTCCTTATTCCTTATTCCTCCTTAGCACAACAGGTTTCTGAAAAAGCAATGGCAGCTTATTTTAAAGCAAAAGAATACGGCAGTCGTACGCAATGGGAGGAAGGTATTCTGGAATTACAAAAGGCAATTAAAATCCAACCCAACTATACGCAGGCAAAAGAATTACTGGGAGAATATTCTTATGCATTAAAGAAATATGAGGACGCTATAAAAACACTGGAAAGCTGCGCGAATGAAAAAGATTTTTCATCCCGTTCGGTTTTTTTATTGTCGGAAATTTACCTAAAAGTAAACAATGGCGATAAAGCAAAACTATACGCAGAAAAATACTTAGCCCGCCCGGATAAAGCACCAAATGCAGCAGGTAAAGCGGAACAAACAATACGCAATGCTAATTTTGCCATTGAAGCAAAGAAAAATCCGGTACCGTTTAATCCAAAAAATTTAGGACCTAACATTAACACTAAAAATTTAGAGTACTTTCCTTACCTGACACCTGACGGAAAAATTTTATCGTTTACGCGCTTAGACGGGAGAGAAGAAAATTTATATGTCGCACAAAAAATCGACAGCGGTTTTACTCCCGCTGTTTCTTTCGGAAATATTATCAATACAGATGAGAATGAAGGTGC
>JADLAJ010000243.1 GCA_020848255.1 Chitinophagales bacterium | reverse complement strand
TAAAAAAAACGCTAGTAAACTCGTTTTCATAGGGATGGTTTGTAGTAAAAATAACCATTTATCATAAAAAAACAAAGAAAATGAATTACTCATTCATCATCTTCCACAGCTTGTCTTTCAATTCCATGATGTTTTCTTTAGCCATCGCGGAAAAGAACACATGCGGAATCTTTTTGGGCAGTTCTTTCGCCAGCATCTTTTTCAATTCATCATCCAGCAAATCCGATTTGGATATACCTATGATTCTTGGCTTGTTTACGAGTTCCTTGTTGTATAATTTCAATTCTTTGGCAAGAATTTTATATTCTTTCTTGATGTCATCGCTGTCGGCAGGAATCATAAACAACAAGCAGGAATTACGTTCTATATGTCTTAAAAAGCGAACACCTAAGCCTTTGCCTTCGTGTGCACCTTCAATAATTCCCGGAATATCCGCCATGATGAAGGAACGATCTCCGCGATAAGGAACCACACCTAAGTTCGGCACTAAGGTAGTAAACGGATAATCGGCAATTTCCGGTTTTGCCGCACTGATGACAGAAAGCAAGGTGGATTTCCCGGCATTTGGAAAACCTACCAAACCTACGTCTGCCAGTACTTTTAATTCCAGTATTTTCCAGCCTTCCTGGCCCGCTTCACCGGATTGTGCAAAGTGTGGTGCTTGTCGTACTGAGGTTTTAAAATGTGTATTTCCCTGTCCGCCGCGACCGCCCTGCATCCATACAGCTTCCTGTCCGTCTTCTAAAATTTCAAATTCTTTTTGGCCGGTTTCAGCGTCTTTTGCTATCGTACCCAAGGGCACTTCAATGATAATGTCTTCACCGCCTTTACCGCTGCGCATACCGCCTTCGCCGCTTTTGCCATCATCAGCATGAATGTGTTTTCGGTATTTTAAATGGAGTAAAGTCCACAATTGCTTGTTCCCACGTAAAATAATACTGCCGCCTCTTCCGCCATCTCCGCCATCCGGTCCGCCCATCGGTACGTATTTTTCCCTGCGCCAGTGCACAGAACCGCCGCCGCCGTTTCCGGAACGGACGAATATTCTTACGTAATCTATAAAATTGCTTCCTTCCATTATGTTGCTGTAAAGATAGAAAATAAAAAAGACCTTGAAGGTTTTAAAACCTTCAAGGTCTGTATAACAGGTGATTCCTATTTTACTTTGTTGATTTCAGCTTTTAAACTGTCAAAGATTTCTTCGATGGTGCCAACACCGTTTAAAGCTACAAATTTGTTTACTTTCTTATAGTGATCTGCTACTTGTGCAGTCTCTTTCAAATATACTTTAAAGCGGTTTCGGATAATAGAATCGTCTAAGTCATCTGCTCTGCCGGATGATTTACCGCGTTCTTTGATGCGTTGAACAATTTCATCTTCTTCCACCTCTAATGCCAGTACCAGACTGATATCTGTTTTCTTCAAATCCAGTAATTTGTCCAGCGCTTCTGCCTGAGGCTGTGTACGGGGAAACCCATCAAAAATGAATCCTTCTACTTTTCCTGCATATTCATCCAGTTTGTTGGATAGCATACCGATAGTTACTTCATCCGGAACCAGTTCGCCTTTGTCCATGTACTTTTTTGCTTCCACACCAAGGGGTGTTTCGTTTTTCAGTTCAGAACGGAATAAATCGCCGGTTGAAATGTGATACAGATTGAATTCTTCTGCGAGTTTTACTGCTTGTGTGCCTTTTCCGCTTCCCGGAGGACCAAACAAAATTAAGTTTATCATTTTGGAATTGATATTGTAAGCAGCAAAGATAGCAAAAAGCTATATTTCTATTATTTCGACAAGATTAAGTAATTGTTTTATGATAATATAACTAAAAGGAGCTTCCGGTATGATAAATATCATTGATATTGGCTGGTAAAAGAGCTAATTTTATAAAAAGCAAAATGCATGAAAACAATAATAGTTCCTACCGATTTTTCCAATGCAGCCGATAATGCATTAAAAGCCGCCAAAATGATTGCTCAAAAAACGAAAGCAAGCATTCATCTGGCAAATTTTTATTCCATTCCGGTGGCAGATTACTCTTATCCGGACATCAGTATGCCGGCAGAAATACTGGAACAAATTCGCAAAGCAGCGATTGAAGGGATTGGCAAGTTGTCCGATGAACTGAAATCAGAAGGATTTTCTGTGGAATCTACCATAGAAATGGGTATGGTGTCTGATGAGATTGTGGATTTGGGAAATAAAATAAACGCAGATTTGATGGTGATGGGTACCACCGGTGCCAGCGGAATCGTGAATAAAATAATTGGAAGCAATGCTGCTCATGTTATGCGTCGCACCACACTTCCGATTATGCTGGTTCCGCAAGGTTGTGTTTGCGATGGTTTTAATAATGTGGTGTATCTCGACCAATTGAAAGAAGATGATACAGCGGTGCTGACAAAACTCTTTGCCTTTGGTGATGAAATGGGAATCAGAAATATTAAGTTACTGAATGTAAATACAGGATTCTTCTTTCAGCCCATCAACGAACATTTAATGATGCAGCTGGACAGAGCATTTGGTCTGGAAAAAATAAAACTGGAAACGGTGGACGGTGCTGACGTAAAAGAGGGAATAGATCATTATCTGGAAAATCATCTGGTAGATTTGGTGGTGATGTCTACGCATAAGAAAACATTTTTAGAAAGAATTTTTGAGAGCAGCAATACAAAAGAGATGGCGCTTTACAGCAAAGTTCCTTTATTGGTGTATCATAAAGAATAGTTTAAGAATTCGATGGTTCAATCAAATCCCATAGATTGCCGTACAAATCTTCAAACACGGCAACGGTTCCGTATGCTTCTGTAATTGGCTGCCTGATAATTTTAATGTTTTGTTTCTGCAGGTTTTCAAAATCTCTCTGAAAGTTATCAGTATATAAAAATAAAAAAACGCGACCTCCTGTTTGATTGCCCACGCTTGATAATTGGGATGCTGATGCTGCTTTTGCCAGTAATAAACAGCATTCCTGAGAGCCTTTCGGGGCAACAAGTACCCAACGTTTGGTGTCACTCAGTACAGTATCTTCAATAAGATCGAAATGTAATTTTTGGGTATAAAACTCAATTGCTTTATCATAGTCATCTACGACTAATGCTATATGTGCAATATGTTGTTTCATGTTTAGGTCAGGAATGTCAGTACAAAATTCTCGCCTTGATGGTGTTTTTTACTTTTTTCAGATCTTCCATCATTTCCAGATCTGCATTGGCATCCACATCTAATACCACATAGCCAATTGTTTCATTGGTTTTTAAATATTGCGCTAAAATATTTACGTGATGTTTGGAAAGGGTGGAGTTAATCTCACTCAATACACCCGGTACATTCTGGTGGATATGCAACACACGTCTGGTATTGTGCTGCACGGATAAACTGATTTCCGGTACAGACATGGAGCCTAATGTGCTGCCGTTATCTAGATATCCTGTTAGTTTTACTGCCACTTCCGTACCTATATTTTCCTGCGCTTCCTGCGTACTGCCACCCACATGCGGTGTGAGAATTACACTATCTAATCCAACTAAAGAAGACACAAAGCCCGGTCCGTTTTGTTTGGGTTCAGAAGGGAATACATCAATGGCTGCACCGCCCACTTTGCCGCTCTTTACAGCTTCCGTTAGTGCTTCAATATCCACTACCGAACCACGGGAAAGGTTCTGGAAAATTACTCCGTCTTTCATCAGTGCAAATTCTTTCGCACTAATCATATTTTTGGTTTGCGGCGTAGCCGGAACATGTAAGGTTACAATGTCAGATTGAGCCAGTAATTCTTCCAGTGTATCTACCACATTGGCATTTCCCAGTGGTAATTTAGGTTCAATGTCAAAATAAATCACTTTCAAACCCATGCTTTCTCCCATCACAGATACTTGTGTGCCGATATGGCCATAGCCCACAATTCCGATGGTTTTACCGCGTAATTCATAGCTTCTGGCAGCTGTTTTTTGCCAGTTGCCTTCATGCATATATTTATTTTTTTGAGGAATGCCACGCAGCAACATAATCGAATTTCCGATAATCAATTCTGCTACGGAACGCGTATTGGAGTAAGGGGAATTAAATACGGGAATACCCAATTCTGTCGCTTTCGCCAAGTCCACCTGGTTGGTTCCGATGCAAAAACAACCAATCGTCATCAGTTTTTTTGCTTTCTCCAAAACAGCTGCAGTCAGGTTGGTTTTGGAGCGTATGCCGATGATATGATAGTTTTCTATGCAATCCAGCAGTTCCTGCTCGGTCATTGCTTCTTTGTAGCTATCAATCGTAGCGTAACCTTTTTTATGAAATTCGTTGAAGGCCGACTGATGCAAGCCTTCTAATAATAAGATTTTGATTTTTTCTTTCGGGAATGAAACTTCTTT
>JADLAJ010000242.1 GCA_020848255.1 Chitinophagales bacterium | reverse complement strand
GTCCAGAATGATTAGTTTGTGGGCAACCGTAAAATGGAAATTTGAATAATTAATTCAACAGGAACATGCATCTTCGTGCTGCCATATTAGAAGAACACTCCAGAAAACAAATGCTACGTATCGTTGAATATGTAGGCAATGATAAAGCACGATTCAAGGTGCTGATGCAGTTGTTTTTACATGACGAATACAGGGTTTCACAACGTGCTGCCTGGGCTGTATCCAATTGTATTCAGCAACATCCGGAGCTTGCTAAGAAATACCTGCCTATCCTGTTGGACAACCTGAAAAATCCTGTTCATAATGCTGTTATCAGAAATACCGTTCGTATTTTAGACATGGTAGAAATTCCTGAAAAATTACACGCACAGGTGATAAACATATGCTACGAATATGTTGCCGGTCGCTCCACACCTATTGCCGTCAAGGCATTTTCCTTATCCGTATTGCATAAATTATCCAAGATATATCCCGAGCTAAAAACAGAGTTAAAAAGTCTTATTGAAGACCAGTTACCGACAGCTACCGCTGCATTTAAAAGCAAAGCAAAGAAAATAAAATTGTAACTTCGCAAGGATGAATATGGCATCCGAAAACACCTCATTTTTTAGAAATTTTTCAGCGCTGTTCACCGGATTGGTGGTGGTGCAAATTATCAATTTCCTGTTTTCATTAATACTGCCAAAATACTTTTCACCGGCAAACTTTGCAGAATTTGGCATTTTTACATCTGTGGTCTTTATTTTAATAGAAGTAGCCAATGCCAAATTAGATATCGTTATAATGCTTGGAAAAGATGAAAACGAATCTGTAAAAATCCTGAACGCTGCTTTTACGGTTGCTGTTCTTGCCTTTTTTATATTGTTGCTGATAGAATTTTTATTTCTGTTTTTTGTGCCAAAAATATATTTGTTAATACCTTTTACCATTTTATTATATGGCATTCATCAGCCAGTTTTAGTTTTCTTAAACAAAAAAGAACAGTATTCCAGTATAAATTTATTTCGCATTATACAGGTACTTATCACGTGTATCGTTACGCTGGCGTTAGCTATAAAAAATATAGAGCATGCACTGATTTGGGGATTTATGTCGGGTTTATTGGCAGCTACAATTTATGTATTAAAATTCGTTCAGCCAAAATTCGATTTTGAGGCGACAAAAGAAATATGGGCTCAATATGATCAGTTTCCGAAATACGGCACCTGGTCGTCTTTATTAAACAACTTTTCGCGCAACAGCATACCCATTTTATTATCCGGTTTCTTTTCACAGCAAATGGTAGGCTTTTATTCCTATGCAACCCGTTTATTGAATGCACCGACCGGCATGTATACTTCTGCATTAGGACAAGTGTATTTTAAAAAAGCCAGTGAACAGGCACATCCTGACTTAAAAAAATCGACACAGAAAGTTATTGTATTTACGTTTCTGATTTCTATACTGCCAACACTGTTTATCTTATTTTTTGGTAAAGAACTGTTTTTTTCTTTGTTTAGTGGTGAATGGATGGAAGCTGGAAAAATTGCACAATACCTTATTTTATGGTACTTTCTCGGGGTTATTGCCTCTCCTGTTTCCTCTCTATTGGATATTAAACATAAGTTGAAATTTGAATTCGGATTTAATGCGGTTTTGTTTACCAGCAGAATTATAGCCATTGCCATTGGCGGCTATCTGCACGATTTTTATTTATCCTTACTGTTGTTTTCTGTTGTAGGAATGCTGATGAACATTTATTTACTGTACTATATCAACTACCATATCCTGAGAAATGATTAAGACACAATTGACATATAATTTAGTGCATAAATGGTACACTTCCGAAAATATCTCTGTCATTGGCTCCGCGTTTTTAAAGAATGAATTACTCAAAGAAAAAAACTTATCCGCTTATTTTCAGTCGACAAATGATGAAATATATTTTGTAGAAAAACTGCAAAAACTGAGCGGACACTTTTCTGTCACTATTGAAACAGCTACTTCGTTTCTGATGGCGGTGGATACCATACGCACGTTTCCTCTTTTTATTAATAAAAAAGAAAACGACATTTTAGTGACGGACACCATACAGGAAAAAAACCTCGATTGGAATGTATCTGAAATCAATAATTTTCAAAAAATATATTGTGCATTAGAAAACAACACCCTACTTAAAGACTGGCAGCAATTACAGTCAGGAGAATATGCTGTTATCAGCAAAGATGATGCTTCGCTAAGTATCAAATCCTATTACCATCATATACAGCAAGTCTCTATACAAACTGACTTGCCGCAAAAACTCTCCGAATCGGAAACACAATTAATTGACAATGCTATTAATTATGCCGATAACAGAACAATTTTAATTCCACTTTC
Organism: Chitinophagales bacterium; assembly: GCA_020848255.1. Taxonomy (GTDB): domain Bacteria; phylum Bacteroidota; class Bacteroidia; order Chitinophagales; family JADIYW01; genus JADJSS01. The sequence continues at coordinate 7,679 of JADLAJ010000242.1, read as the reverse complement.
CGGCGGCTATGATTCGCGTTATTTGTTGGCACTCCTGAAAGAAAGAAATTATGCGAAAATAGAATGTTATACCTACGGCAGAAAAGACAGTTACGAAGCGCTGATTGCGAAGAACGTATGTGAGAAACTGAACATTAAGTGGCATTTTATTGAATATACAGACACCCTGCTTCAAACATTTTTTTCTGAAACATGGAACAGCTATTCCACATTAAATCATCAATATTCGTCGTTGCCACATGAGCAGGATTTTTTTGCCTTACAATACCTGAAAGAAAATAATTTATTATCCGAAGATTGTGTCATCATGAATGGGTTTTGCCAGGATATACATGCGGGCAGCTTTATGGAACCGGTGAAGAATTTTGATCTGCAGAAATTTATCTTTCACAAATACCAACTAAAACTATCGCTGCCGGCTTATGAAAACTCCTGGAATGGTTATCAGGAATGGCTGGTAAAAAACCGTCTATCTAAATTTATCATCAACTCAGTTCGGGTGTACGAATATTTCGGCCTGGATTTCTATTTGCCGTTCTGGCACACCGACTGGATAAACTTCTGGTATTCACTTCCGAACGAATCGCGTTTACACCAGCAGTTTTACAACGACTATTTATTTAACGGTATTTTTAAAAAGTATAAAATAGACTTTAAAAAACCATCACACGAGACTACCCATAAATTTTATAGTCTGAAAAGAATCAGTAAAGCTATATTGCCCGGTAGCATTACACGAATATTACAATTACAAAACAGCAAAAACCATTCGAAAGATGTAAACAACACCTTGTTTTTGTACGAGGAAATTTATAAACGACTGAAAGACAAACCTGCAGAAAAAGATTTTAGAATAAATAACATTCATGCGCTATATTTATTGCAGAATCTGAAAGAAAAATACCAACTTTAACAAACAATCTATTTGTATGAAAAAGATAACCATTATTACTGTTACTGTGCTTGTTACCTGCTTAGCTTTGTCTAACTGTAACAGAAAAGCAAATGCAAGTGCCACTGAAAGTTCCTCTGAAAAAACCGCTAAATTAGTTTCCATGACCAAAAACGGAATTACGCTTACTGAATTATATTCTCCGGAATCGTTTGAGGATGCTACTTTACTGCAATCTTCTAATTCTTCCAAAGAAATTTTAGACAGTAATAAATTCGAGGTTAATTATACCACAACGAATTATGAATTAGGAAAACAAACCTCTATGACGGATGTAAAAACCTGTGCAAATTCAGCAAAAGGGCAGCATATTCACTGTATAGTCGATAACAATCCTTATAATGCCATTTATGAAAATAACGCGAAAATAAATGCTGTAGAAGACGGACAGCATACCGTTTTATCCTTCCTTTCACGCTCTTATCACGAAAGTATCAAAAACAAAAAGGCATATGTTTTAAGTTCAGAAATTACCGGTTTATCCCGTTATTATTCCAGATATGCAAAACCAGATTTAGAAAGTCCTATGTTGTTTTACAGCCGCCCTAAAGGCGAATACACCGGCATAGAAACAGATGCGGTGTTGCTGGATTTTTACATCGTAAACTGTGATTTATCCAAAGACGGTTATAAAGTAAAAGCAGAAATCAATGGTAATGAGTTTTTGATTACAAAATGGTGCGGCTATTTCATGGAAGGCTTGCCATTAGGTGAAAATACTGTAAAACTAACTTTAGTAGACAGCAAAGGCAAGCAAGTGGAAAGTCGCTTCAGCCATTCCGAAAGAAAGTTTATATTGAAAAAATAAGTATTACTCAAAATACTTCAGCGCCAGCTCATAGCTTTTCAAACCAAAACCAACGATAATACCTTTTGCTACAGGTGAAATAAAAGAATGATGTCTGAATTCTTCACGAGAAAAGGTATTGCTGATATGTACTTCCACCACCGGTGTTTTAATGGCACGAATGGCATCTGCAATAGCAATAGAAGTATGCGTATATCCGGCAGCGTTTAAGACAATACCGTAATAGGAAAAACCAACTTCATGCAGTTTGGAAATCAACTCTCCTTCTATATTGCTCTGAAAATAGGAAACCTCCAGATTCGCATATTTCGCCTGCATTTCGGTCAGGAAGTTTTCAAACGTTTCTGATCCATACACAGAAGGTTCGCGCTTACCCAGCAAGTTCAGATTCGGTCCGTTGATGATGATGATTTTTTTCATAGATTAAAGATAAAAATTAAGCGCAAAGTACACAAAGATTTGACACAAAGATTTAAAACCAGTAAAGACGAAAATACTTAGTGAACTTTGCGAATACTTTGCGAACTTTGCGTTACGGGTATGACGAACTGGAAACATTATATCAAAAATTTTGAAGCTTATTTAAAGATTGAAAAATCGCTTTCACAAAATTCTGTGGATGCCTATTTACATGACGTACAGTTATTGCTGCAATATTTAAGCATTGAGAACAAAACCGTAAATCCCGATGATTTAAAATTAAAAGACCTGGAACATTTCATTGCACACCTGCATGATCTGGGATTGAGTGACAGAAGTCAGGCACGCATTATTTCCGGGCTGAAAGCGTTCTACAAATACCTGATTACGGATGATTACATCAAAGAAGATCCGACGACTTTGCTGGAAGGGCCTAAACTGAGTAAAAAATTACCGGATACTTTATCCTTTGAGGAAATTGAAAAACTAATTGGCGCACTGGATTTGAGTAAAGATGAGAACGTGCGCAACAAAGCCATGCTGGAAACCTTATACAGCAGCGGTTTGCGGGTGACGGAATTAATTAACCTGCAAATTTCACATATTTACAAAGAGGTTGAGTTTGTACGCGTGATTGGAAAAGGCAATAAAGAACGCCTGGTGCCGATTGGCAGTGAGGCACTCAAACACATCAATATTTATCTGGAACATGTACGCAAAAAGCTGCCGCAGTATCCCAAATTTTCCGATGTGTTATTTTTAAACAGAAACGGAAAGCCTATCTCCCGCGTCATGGTATTTTTAGTAATAAAAAGTCTGGCCGAAAAAATTTCACTGAATAAAAGCATTTCTCCGCACACCTTCCGGCATTCCTTTGCCACGCATTTGATAGAAGGTGGCGCGGATTTGCGGGCAGTGCAGCAAATGCTCGGCCACTCTTCCATCACTACTACCGAGATCTACACGCACTTAGATCAGCAGTATTTAAAAGAATCATTGTCGCTGCATCATCCGAGGTTTAAGAAATCTTAATAAACCTAAACAACGCCATTCCCGTTTGTATTTTCTGCATAATTTTTGTATCTTAAAAAAGATCAAACTATGCGCTTATGAATCCTTTTATCAGTAAAGTAATTATCAATACGGTTCTCAACAACAAGAATCAATATAAATCAATAAAGAACCCGAATTATTCTGAGCAGGATTTAAAGAAAGGCCTGAACGAGTTAATTATTACCGTTAAACGGATTGCAAAAGATGCATTATTCATCGTTGCCGGTGTGTTTGCTGCAGGTTTCGGGTTGAGAGGTTTTTTATTACCGAATGATTTTATTGACGGCGGTGCCATGGGTATTTCTCTGTTGCTGTATGAGCTGACAAAAATCCCCTTATCTTATTTGGTTATTCTAATCAATATTCCATTCATTTTACTGGGTATTCGGGTGATTAATAAAACATTTGCCGTCAAAACTATTTTGTCCATTATCGGATTAGCAATTGTTATTGCATTTGTGCCGTTTCCGCAAATCACCAGCGACAAATTGCTTATCTCCATTTTCGGCGGTTTCTTTTTGGGCACCGGTATCGGATTAGCCATTCGCGGTGGTTCGGTGATTGACGGCACGGAAGTATTGGCCATTTTCGTCAGCAGAAAACTGGGCACTAGCATCGGAGATATCATCATGTTCATCAACATTATCATCTTCGCATTTGCCGCGTATTTGTTATCTATTGAAACAGCGATGTATGCCATGCTTACCTATTTATCTGCTTCCAAAACAGTCGATTTTATTGTGGAAGGCTTTGAGGAATATATGGGCATCACTATAGTTTCCGACTATTCCGATGACATTCGAATTATGCTGCGGGATGAATTGAAGCGCGGCTATACCATATACAAACAAAAGAAAGGCAGTGGCAAAACCGGCGAAAAAACAATTGAATCGGAGATTGTGTATACCGTGATCACCCGGCTGGAAATGGGAAAACTATACAGCGAAATAGAAAAAATAGATGCAGATGCATTCATCATTACACAGAGTGTAAAAAATATCAAAGGTGGCTTAGTGAAAAAAAGGCCCTTGGATGAACATTAATTATTCATTCAGAAATTTCAATACATCTCTTTTTACGTCAAGCGGTCTTTCCAGCATGGGCACATGTCCGCAGCTATCGTACATGATCACACGGCTTTTCATAATATCCGAATGAAAACGCTCTGCATATTTCGGATGCACCACTTTATCCTGTTTGCCCCAAACAATTAATGTAGGGCATGCAATCTGCTTGATTAAATTCTGGTCTAAGAATTTATCGGAAGAGGCCATATTTAAAATCTGCTGCATATTTCCTTTCCGATTCCAGAAATCATTGATGCGCTGTTCTCTGTCAACTGTAAGTAAAGATTTATTGTAAAAAACTCTTTGCATACCTCGTTTGGTAAAGAATTTCGGTATTCCTTTTTGCAGGAGCAATTGCACAATTCCATATTTAAATACTTTTGCATTCGCACTTTTGATTACTTCTGCCATGTCATATCCTGCACTATTAAACAATATAAGTTTCTTCACTACAGAAGGATGTTTAACCGCCAGATTCCAGGACATCAATCCGCCTAAAGAATTCCCCATGACATAACAGGAATCCAAATGTAAGGTATCCAGCAGGAACGTAAAGTAATCATCATACACTTTTATGTAATCCGGATTTTCTTCCGTTTGTTTAGGGAAATCGGATAATCCGAAGCCCGGTAAATCAACACGAATAACGCGGTAATTATCATGCACCATAGAATCCAGCAAAATAAAATCCCGGTTGCTGCCGCCAAATCCGTGTATCATTAAAATGGGAAATCCGCTGCCGCTTTCGGTGTAATGTATTTCCGTACCGTTCCAGTTAATAAATTTCGAATTGGGAAGTACATACTTCTCTTTCACATATTCTTTCGTCAATGTGAGGTCTTTTCTGCCATAGGCCGCGTACAAAAATAAGCCAACTATAACGATGACGACGGCTATGGCTATTTTCTTATACATACTGCTGATTTTTGAGTAAGGCTAAATTACTCTTTTGACCATAAAAAAAAGAGAAACCAAATTGATTTCTCTTTTCACTTAATGATTTGTTATTCTGTTACCGGGCGTGTTTCCTCAAATCCACGAAATTTAGCACCACATCTGCCCTGCATCTGCTGACTGAATTTTTCTTTTTCTTCCGGCGTCATGTTAGCAAAACGTTCCTGCATACGTCGCTGCCATCTGCGCCTGCCGCTGAAACCCCTTCCACCACGGCCAAAACCGCCGAACAATATCTTAGAAAGCACTAATAATCCTAATGCCTGTAAAAAGGTAATCACCGGGCCATGAAATAACAACGGCACCAGCCAGTTCCACAAATACATAGTGCCAAATCCTGCTATATTGATAAATAGGGTAATCATTACCGCTATTTTCAATGCTCTTAATAGTTTAAATCTTCTGTTCATTTTTTTATTTTTAATCGTTTATAAATTGTTGGTATAATGTCTCTAACCGCTCACGTAAATAAAGTACCGCATAGCGCTTTCTGGATATCACCGTTTTAACCGACACCTTAGTTTCATCTGCAATTTGCTGCATGCTTTTATCTTCCAGCTCATGCATTACAAAGGCTTCGCGTTGTTCTTTCGGCAATTCGTCCAGTACTTCCGCCACCGCCTCCATGATAAAATCATTCATCATTTTGTCGTCTGCAGAGATAGTGTTTGCCTTTAAAATATCTGCCAGCAGTAAGGGTTCCTCCTCTTCTCCGATATGTACATGATCTTCGAGCAAGTCGGGTTTCTTCTTTCTGTATAAATCAGTAATCTTGTTGCGGGCTACCGTGAACATCCATGAAGCCAGCTGTTCTACGGGCTTCATTAGCCTGTAACTTTCTACCAATTCATAAAACACCTCCTGCAAAATATCTTCCGCATCCTCAACAGATGGTGTGCGCTGACGAATAAAATTCAGCAAGCGTTTCTTTTCCTTTTGAACGATTTGCTCTATTTTTTTATCCTCCTGAAGCTTGTTTTGTAGCACTATAAGGGGTGTTTGGTTATGCATTATATATTAATAGACGAATGACGCGAAGAAATACTTTAATAAAATGCAGGAATCTTTAAAATAGTTCCTTTTTGTATTCCAAAAAACCATTTACTCATTCTTATTCCCTCTCAATCACTGATAACGCAGTGTTTGATGCCCCTGCTGCATCTTTACATCAACAAACAAACAAACAAAATTTTAAACCATTAAATAACAACGTATGAAAAAGATGATTTTAATTTGCCTTATGTTCTCTACGATGACGAACTTCGCAACAGACAACAAAAACAGTAAAACTCCTAACGCTGATTTAGTAGGCAGCTGGCAGCACAAAACCAATTACTATACCGGTAATAATGTGTGTTACACAGAAATTGAAAACTTCTATTTCTACTCTGACAATTCCTGTGTGAGAACAAAAACCACCAACCAATGCGACCGCCCGCAAAGTAAGGAAAGCAGTTCCGTAGAAAAATGGATGGTGGTAAAAAACAACATTGTTCTGCTGGATAAAAACGGTAAACAACAAGGTGCTTACACGACCAAATCAAATATTGCAGATTTGATTAAAGGTGAAAAGATAATGCAACAGGATAAACAGTTGGATGCCGGGAAAGCAATACAAATGTCGGGTAACGAGCTGGCATATACCAAATAATCGTTGTTTAAATTTGCGTGATGAGGCTCCGGTATTTTACCGGGGCTTTTTATTTTAAGATGATGTTTATTTTTTCCAGAAATCCTTCCGGGTTTTCAGCATGCACCCAATGGCCGGCGCCTTTCACTTCAATGATGGTATTATCGGGAAAATATTTATCGCAGGCATCCCAATTATCGGGATTGATATAATTCGAAAGTTCTCCTTTGATGAAATAAGTTTTACCGGTAAAGATGTTATCTGATTTCGGAAAATCCATCAGCAATCTGTAATTCAAAATCAATGCCTCAAAATTGCATTTCCATTCAAACTGTCCCTTCTCATCTCTGGATAAATTTTTCAGAATGAATTGCCGCACACCAAAATCATGAATTCTATTTTGAAGAAACTTATCGATGTCTTCCCGTTTCTCTGTAGACCTTAAAGGAGCTTCCGCCATGGCAAACAAAATCGTTTCATGTCCACCATCGTAAAACGTGGGAACAATATCCACGACAATTAACTTTTCTATTAATTCGGGATGCTGTAAGGCGAGTAACATAGCAACTTTACCACCCATAGAATGTCCGATGATAGTTGCTTTGATGATTTGATGCTGTGCACAAAACTCCACCATATCCTGCGCCAATACTTCATAACTCATTTCCTCGGTATGCGGTGAACGTCCGTGGTTGCGCTGATCAATAATATACACCTGATGCGAAGACGAAAGTTGTTTGGCGATAGTTTGCCAGTTATCCAAAGAACCTAACAAACCATGTAAGATGATAATGG
>JADLAJ010000241.1 GCA_020848255.1 Chitinophagales bacterium | reverse complement strand
GGCACATAATTCTGATTCAGTTCCGAATCGAAATACTGTAATTTTTTGCCTGAGAATTTCTGGTGTTCCGTTAAGTCGAAATCCGTTCTGGAGTGAATACCTTCCAGTTCTTTAAATCCAATCGGAAATTTGAACTGGATATCTTCCGCGGCATTGGCATAATGTGCCAGTTTTTCATGCACATGAAAACGTAAATTTTCTGGTGCGGTACCTAATGCTAAATGCCATTTCATGCGCGTTTCTTTCCATTTGGCAAACCATTCCAGTTCGCTGCCGGGACGTACAAAAAACTGCATTTCCATTTGCTCAAACTCGCGCATACGGAATATGAACTGACGAGCCACGATTTCATTTCTGAATGCTTTTCCGATTTGCGCGATACCAAACGGCACTTTCATACGAGCGGTTTTTTGAACGTTCAGGAAATTCACAAAAATTCCCTGTGCCGTTTCCGGTCGCAGGTATAAATCCGTGGCATCTTCGTCCACTGCCCCCAGTTTGGTGCCAAACATCAGGTTAAACTGACGCACATCCGTCCAGTTTTTGGAACCGGAAACTTCACAGGCAATCTCATATTCTTCAATCAGTTCTTTATAACGTTTAAAGTCGGATGCTTCCGCTGCTTTGGTATACTCAGCTTCTAAGGTCAGGCCTTTTGCATAATCGCGGCTGGCTTTTGCTTTTTCTTCTTCAGATGCTGCTGATAAATTTTTCTTGGCTAATTCTTTTTCGCCTTTCTCTTTCAGCTTGTCTATCTTCTCTTCCAGCAACACATCTGCACGGTATCTCTTTTTAGAATCTTTATTGTCGATTAATGGGTCGGAAAATGAATCCACGTGACCGCTGGCTTTCCAGGTAGTTGGATGCATAAAAATGGCAGTATCCAAACCCACGATATTTTCGTGCATTTGTACCATGCTTTTCCACCAATATTCTTTTATGTGGTTTTTTAATTCCACGCCAAAAGGACCGTAATCATACACAGCACCTAAATTGTCATAAATTTCACTTGATGGAAATATAAATCCGTATTCTTTACAATGCGATACGATTTTCTGTAAGTCTATTTCTGCCATAATGGGCAAAGATAATTAATAGTCGTAAGTTGTAAGTAGTTAGTAATAAGATTTTTTAATTAGTTAAAGCCCTTTTTTCTATTAACCTGCGTCAATTGAAAAGGATGAAACTTTCTAATTTTAATCAATAATATTTCATTTTTAGCTTAAACAACCGCTCAAATACCCCAAATCACGTATTTTATTTTTCAATTTTGGTATGTAAATTGGTCTAACATAGGTTTAAACGAATAAACATGAGAAAAATAGCAGTTTTGGTCGGTATTATTTTGGTCAGCAATGGTTTGTTTGCTCAGAAAGATTTTTTATTGGGCACCAAACATAAGAATTCGATCACTTCTGTTTATTATACTTTTACAGGAAAAGATTATACGACTCAATACAGATATGGATTATACGATGAAAACAAGCAAAAAGTGGTGTTGCCTATGCAATACACTAAAATCTGGAATTCGAACGAGGACGATATTTTTATCTTAGAAGATACAACGAAGAAATGGAGTCTATATTCGACAAAATCGAACTCATTTATTCTTAAAAGCGAGTTCACAGAAATCAAACCCTTTGCCGACGGTCTGGCGATTGTAGCTAAAATGCAGGATGGTAAAACACTTTATGGAGCAATTGATAAAACAGGAAAGCTGGTGGTGCCGATACAGTATAAATATTTAGGCAATGCATCAGAAGGCCTGCTTTGCTTTAGCCGCGATAAAGGTTATGGTTTTATAGATAAAAATAATAAAGAAGTAATTCCTGCGATTTACAGAAGTATGGTAGCGTTTAAAAGCGGACTGGCTTGTGTCTCTTTATTGGATTCCACCTATTACGGATATATCGACAAAAAAAACAATTGGGTTATAAAACCGAAATATTTGCGAGGTGGCGATTTTAAAGATAATTACGCAGTTGTGTTCACCACCAGAAACTACACCTTGAGCAGCGATAACGCCGGAGTGATTGATAAAACAGGTAAAGAAATAATTCCGCTGAAATATGACAATATTACGATCGAAGATAATTTTTTTATAGTGAAAGAAATCAGAAAGGAGAGCTACCTTACAGTCACCAGATACGGTGTACTGGATTTAACCGGCAAGGCATTATTGCCAATAGAGTATTCATCCATTAATAAAAAATATGGTATTGATTACTACGAAGTGACCAAAAATTCAAAATCAAGTTTAATTGATAAAAACGCAAAATTCTCCACGCTTGGCGAGTATGATTATTTGTATACGTTTACGGATTTTGGAATCAGCCATGTACGAACAGATAAAAAATATACGGTAATAGATAAAACCTTAAAATCAATCGTACCCGAACGCGGCGCAAATAACGTCATCTTAGGAAGAAAAAATAAAATTGCCTTATTGTTTAATGATAAAGTGGAGATTTATAACGAAACAGGCAAAATTTTAAAAACAATAAAAGAAGATAATGTGACTGCGTACGGAACGGAATTCTACAGTAATGACGATTCCCTGAAATTAAAATACGGCAAGCGGGTGTATCTGTATGATATTGCCGCTCAAAAAAAAGAATTGCTGGATTATAGCGAAGTGTCGGATTTTAATGAGGATGGTATTTTTGCCGCTAAAAATACTAATTACGATTTTATAGATTATACAGGCAAAAAACTCAGTACAAAGAGCTATTACGCTGTGGTGAATTTTACAGAAGACATTGCAGCCGTGCAGGAAAGTACTTATAGCACGCCTTATCTCGTGGATAAATCATTCACTAAAATTAAAGATGTAAGTAATTTATTTGAAGGACCATTTAGCGAAGGCTTAGCCAAAGCCAAAGCAAACTACGGCAGCACCCACTATTTTTACGATAAAAAAGGTACAGTAGCTATTACGCTTTCATCTGCATCAGAAACAGGCAATTTCAAAAACGGAAGAGCTTCTGTGAAACAGAATTATGGCAATAAATTTTATTTTATAGAAAAAACCGGAAAGAAAATTAACAACGAAGAATACGAGGAAGTCGGAGCATTTTCAGAATATCTGGCCGGTGTAAAAAAGGATGGAAAAGCAGGCTATATCGATACGACCGGAAAATGGATAATTCCGAATAAATTTGATGTGGGTTCGCCATTTT
>JADLAJ010000240.1 GCA_020848255.1 Chitinophagales bacterium | reverse complement strand
GGCTGCATCAGAACCGGCATATTTAAGTTCTTCCTTTTTGACAAATCTTGGAAACTTGGTAATGTTTGACAAACGTTCAAATCCAACTCTGACGGTATTGGGTTCTGTTTTATGAACGAACAATACACTTCTGAAAATATTAATAAATGTTTTAACCGTATAAATTTGGATGCTTTGCATGAGTTTCTTTACGTTTACGTAATACTAAACTAACCATTTTTGTGTACAAATGGTTTGATTTTTGGCAAGAAATGTGAAAAATTTATGAACAGCAAAGGTACATTTTACTGCAACACCAATTTCCCGCGACCAATAATTTCTCCATCTTTATTCTGTACGTTATAGAAATACATCCCATTCGGTAGATTGTTGCGTTGTAATTGAAACGTGGTTTTACCGGCAATATTTTCCTGTATCACCAATTCTCCATTTACATCGTAAATAATCAGCTGATTTGCTTTCGTATTATACACAAATTCAAAATTAGTGGTTTGCGTAAACGGATTTGGATAGACATTGATAGCTTCGTAAATAGTGTTGTTTTGTTTTACAGATGTCACCAGATTTAACGTTGCGCCAGTCGGCAGTCTGTCATCAATACTTACCAGCGTGGTATTTGTTTTAATGGGTAAGTTAAAGTCGAAATAAATATCAGCACTATTTTTCACGATTGTTCCATTCGGGATGCTGTCGTACGGGGTGATTTTAAAAGAAATAAAACCATGGCTTTTAGGTTCGTTGGTAAAGGAATCTACCAAATTAATCTTATCGAACGTGAATTTTAAAATTGCTTGTCCTGAGCCGATAAATTCGAATTTATATGGATGCGATGCTGCGCCAAATTCCAGCGTAGACAAATCTAAATTTTGACTGAGTGTATCGGTGATAACAACTTTATAGGCAGTATCTGTACCGGTATTCTGAAAACGGATTAAAAAATCTAAAGGTATTTTATGCGGTACTAATTTACTTGCACCCACACCTGAGGGTGAAATCTGTTTATCATTCGGATCATAGCTGTCACGTATTTCCAAGCAAATCTTTTCTACATCGGGAGCGGCAAAATCCTGTGCCTGTTGATTTACAAAACCACGGGAATCCACACCTGTTCCACAATTTTCAATACTAATGTTTGGCAGAGAAGATGATGGATAATACAGGGTTTGATCTGCTTCTAAACGATATGTATTCCCAAGTGCGGAAACATTAATCACCAAACTATCTCCTGCAATCAACTTAAATTTTCTATTAACAGCTTGTACCGCATCTTTATAGATTCTGTAAGTAGAAGAATCAGACATATTTTGTCCGATGTTTTTAATAACAAAACGAACTGTCGAACCTGTACATTTGCCATCTAAACTCACTTCGCTATTGTCCCAAAGTAAATAATTCGGTTGAATACGGTTTACACACTCATTTTTTGGTGAGATTTGTGCTTTTATACATTGCGTTAAACCGGTAATACCTTCTATACAATCTACATGTGTTACTATACTGATGGTACCACATTCATTGGCACGAAGATTTCCTATATTGAATAATATTTTTTTACCGTTGATACTATAGTTTTGATTGTTTGCTGAAATAAACGAAACGTATTCAGGAAGCGTAATCATGATTTGCACGTTACTCGTATCTACATTGCCGATGTTGCAATATTTTATAGTTGCATTATTATCAAAACAACGGCGCATTCTGGATTGTGTTAATTCAACTTGAAGATACGGACATTGTTTTTCATAATTTGCAAAATTGATTTCTGTTGTATCCTGTCCATATTGAGAAAAAGAAACGGTATGATAGCCTTGTGTTGGGCAAACCAACCCACCGTCTAAAAATGGCTTTAATATGGCTGGTGAAATTTGTTTTACTTTATATACCCCGGTATCAGATAAAATTGTATAAGCACCCGCTGTATCTGTTATACCGTAAAAACTCTTTGGCTCAGTCTTTAATATAACGCCTGATATTCCTCTTTCATTGGATTCCTGAAAACAATTTGAATTCTGACTACGGAATATTTTACCTTTTACAGTATCTGAATTATTTTTTATATTAAGTTTTACAAGCCACCAATCTCTTAATTTGGCTGAAGTATCTATGAAATTATTTTCAGTTTTATCACCAGATATATTTGAGTCTGAACTTCCAAATATTAGGCACTCTTCATCTGACACAATAATATTATCTATCAAATAATCATCTTTATCTCCTCCAATATTTTTTTGCCATAAAATACTTCCTAACGGATTAATCATTAACATCCAAAAATCTGTGCTACCTCCTAAAGAAATTATATTTTCAGATTTATTACCGGATTTATTGCTGTTACTATAACCTCCTATCAAAACATTATCTGACTGTGATTTATCTAAAGTTGTGAAAACATCTCCGCCATTACCCCCAAATACTTTTTGCCATTGAATAATACCGTTAGAATCAAGTTTTAATAACCAATAATCAACTCCCCCAAATGAATTAATTGTTTTTTGACTAGAAATATTACTGGCAGAACTACCTCCAATTACATATCCTCCATCACTCATTTGAGTAATACTGCATTCAGATTCTGTATTATTGCCGCCAATTGTTTTCTGCCATTTTATATTACCAATAGAATCAAGTTTTAAAATCCAGTAATCACCACCTCTTCCGAATGTTTGGATGACTGTATCTCTGCATGCATCTGTTTTGTTACCAGATATACCACTATATGATATTCCTGCTACTATATATCCTCTATCTGCGGTTTGTTTTATTGAGTTAAGTTTATCTGTTTTACTTCCCCCAAATGTTTTCTGCCATTGTATGTTACCATTAGAATTTAATTTTACAATCCAGTAATCATATTCCCCTTTAGAATTTTCTGTTTTAACACCCGAAATATTACTAAAAGAGTATCCTCCAAGTATGCAACCTCCGTCTGTTGTTTCAAAAATTGATTCTAAATTATCCAAATCAGAGCCACCTAAAGATTTTTGCCATTGGATGACACCATCTTTATTTATTTTAATAACCCAATAATCATAATTACCATAAATATTAACTGTTTTATCACCAGAAATCGGGGAATCTGACGTCCCACCTATAAAGTATCCTCCATCCTTTGATTTACATATCATTCGTAAATTATCGGAGCTGCTTCCTCCAAAATTATTCTGCCATTCAATACTACCATTTGCTCTGAGTTTTATTATCCAATAATCATCTTCCCCCTGGTTGATAACCGTTTTATTTCCTGATATTCCGCTTCCGGAAGAACCTCCAATAAGAAACCCGTTATCTTCAGTTTTAATAATTGAAACTGCATAATCACTATTAGTTCCTCCAAATATTTTTTGCCAACTCAATTGTGGTATAAACTGTTGAGCATCGCAAAAGAATCTTATAAAGAGAAAAGTCAGAAATAGTATTTTTTTCATTTATATAGTTTAAACATTATATAAATATACAAATTAGCACAATTAGTATGTTATTATTAAAAAATAATTTTAATACGTTTACGGCTATACCAATGCATCATACAACACCTCCACAGGGTGTAATGCATGTCTTTGGGTGCCGTCTTTAATTTGATGACGGCAACTGGTGCCGGGAGCGGCTATAATGGTATCAGCGTCAGCATTTCTCACAGCTGGAAATAAGACCAACTCTCCTACCTGCATGGACACTTCAAAATGTTCTTTTTCGTAACCGAAACTGCCGGCCATGCCACAGCAGCCACTTGGAATATTTTCTACGTGGTAATTTTCCGGCAAACTCATCAGCTGTATGGAGGATTGAACAGAGGATAATGCTTTCTGATGGCAATGTCCGTGTAATTTAATTTGCTTGCTGGCTTTGGTAAATTGAGCTGACGTAATATTTCCTTTTTGGATTTCGCGTGCTATAAACTCATCAATAATAAAACAATTTTCAGCTAATTTTCTGGCAGCCGGAATTTCACTTTTATCTACCAGTCTCGGATATTCATCTCTGAAGGATAAGATAGCGGATGGTTCGATCCCTATCAACGGCACATCGTTATTTACCCAGGTTTTGAAAACAGCAACATTTTCTTTTGCCAGTTTCTGTGCTTCTAATATAAGTCCTTTTGACAAATGAGCACGGCCGCTGTCTGCATGCTCAATATATGCAACTTCGTAGCCGAGTTTTGTCAGTAATTTCATTGCTTTGATACCAATTTCTACATCGTTGAAATTCGTAAATTCATCAAAGAAAAAATAGACTTTTCCTTTTTGCGGAATCTTCAATTCCAGTTCCTTACTGTTCTTCTTATACCAGCTTAACAATGTCTCTTTGTAATACAAGGGCATAGAACGCTTTGGTGCGATCTTCAATATATTTTTCAGAATACCTGATGTGTATT
>JADLAJ010000239.1 GCA_020848255.1 Chitinophagales bacterium | reverse complement strand
CTACCGGCATTCCCAGTAATTTTGCCAGTGGTTTGATATCTGCGTAAGAGCGAATCGTTTCTTCCATCCCCACAATTCCCACCGGAATAATCGGGGCATTATGCTTCATCGCGAGATGCATAAACCCGCTGCCAAAGCGCTGCAACTGGTATCGTTGCTTGTATAGTTTATTAGAGCCTCTTACGCCTTCCGGAAATACGATGATTGCTTCTTCATTGTCCAGCATACGCTCACAATTTATCGGATCACCTATGACGGCACCCACGGAACTTAACCAGTTGCCGATAAACGGAACAGTGGGTAAAAACCGTTCCACCATTGCTTTCGGCGCACGCGCACCATTCGGATTTGTTAATAAGGAATAACCCACCAGCATCCCGTCAAACGGCAATTGTCCGCTGTGGTTGGGAATAATCAAACATCTTCCTTCCTTTGGAATATTTTCCAGGCCAACGGTTTCCACTTTATAAAAATCTTCATACATGTATTTTGTAAGACGCATGTTGTTTTTCATATTTTTAATATTAAAACCCCATGCATCAAACCCTTGTGAGCCCACACGGTTTGGAAACACATTTACATAATCCTGAATCGAATTATCATTGAAAATCTTAGAAATGATATTTTGTTTTGTCTTAGCCATTATTAAAATCGATACTATATTACTGAAAAAGGCTCAAATTATTAAATATTATCGGTGTAATTTTTTATTTTACAGATGAATACACACACAACAAATACAGATTATGGCTATTGAAAATACACACAAATTTAATCTTATCACTTTATTGCTGCTTTTTCTTTTTTCAGGCTGTAAAAAGGAAATCACCCTTGATCAATCCTCTTTGCTGTTACCCAAACCATATGACAAAGTTTGCTTTTTAATGACACACAATGCCATGAACAGTTCTGAAAAAGGCTTTACCATTCCCAATCAGACACATTCCGTGACCAACCAACTGAAAAATGGTGTACGAGGACTGATGCTCGACACGTATGACGGCACTAATGGCGTGGCTTTAACCTATCATGCAACAGCTTTGCTCGGGCAGGAAAAGCTGGTAGATGTTATGAAAGAAATCAAAGACTTTTTACTGTCGAATAAAAAAGAAGTTATTACCATTATTTTTCAAAATGACGGCAGCAATGTACAGCTGGAAAAAGCCATTGACAGTATCGGTTTAAACACCATGACCTTCATGCATAATAACGGGGATACCTGGCCAACCTTACAAACTATGGTCGATAACAATCAGCGACTGGTTTTATTTGTTGAAAACAATAAATTACCAAGAGCCAATTACCTGATGTATGCCTGGGGTAGTACTTTTGACACCAAATACACGTATAAAAATGTGAATGAATTTGACAGTGATGTTAACCGCGGTGGCAGCGGAAGTAAAGAATTATACTTAGTTAATCATTGGTTGCAAAACGGAATTGGTTTGCCGGATAAAACACTGGCACCACAGGCAAACAAACGTAGCGTTATAAGCAAACGTGTACAGGATTGTGCGGCAGAAAATGATCACTTCATTAATTACCTGGGTGTTGATTTTTACGAAATCGGTGATGCAAAAGCAGTGGTGGATTCCATCAATTTTTCAAATTAATTTATAAAAAAATTCTATCTTGTAACCAGAAAAGCTATCTAATATGTCAATTCAAGTTATTGGTGCCGGCATGGGCAGAACTGGGACAATGTCTCTGAAACATGCACTGGAAATTTTAGGTTATGTAAAATGTCATCACATGATTGAGGTGTTACAAAACCCATCAAATTTGCCATATTGGAATGAAATGCACGAGAAACGCAATACCAATTATGAGGCTGTATTTAAAGGATATACTGCTGCTGTCGATTTTCCGGGTGCCATTTATTATAAAGAATTAATGGTGCAATATCCGGATGCTAAAGTAGTTCTGGGCGTGCGAGATGCAGAGAAATGGTATGAAAGCTGCCTGAATACGATTTATCAGGTGCCGAAAGGTGCTGAAAGGGCTGCTATGGAAGAAGCTGCAAAAACCGACCCTCAGGTAAAAAATGTATTGGGTGTTTTTGATTATGCCACCAATGCTATCTGGAACGGCATCTTTAAAGGCAGATTTGACGATAAGGATTTTGCCATACAAACATTTAATGATTGGACGGAAGAAGTAAAACGCTCTGTTCCTGCAGAAAAACTACTGGTGTTTGAAGCCAGGGAAGGCTGGGAACCTTTGTGTAATTTTTTAGGCAAACCCATTCCCGAAACACCGTATCCGCGTGTCAATGATACCGCAGAGTTTCAGGCCAAAAAAAATAATAAGTTTAGTAAATAATCCTTTACTCCGCCTGTTTTTTACTTAGCTGAATCCGGTTTCGGGCGATATCCACTTCCAGCACTTTTACTTTCACCGCCTGCTGTAATTTCACCACCTCATTCGGGTCTTTAATAAATTTATTCGCCAGTTCGGAGATGTGTATCATACCATCCTGCTTTACACCAATATTCACAAAGCAACCGAAGTTGGTAATATTAGTGACCAATCCGGGCACCACCATGCCGGTGTGTACATCGTGAATCGTTTTGATGGTCGGATCAAATTCAAACACCTGTATTTCTTCGCGCGGATCTCTGCCCGGTTTTTCCAACTCTTTTAAAATATCCTGCAAGGTAGGCAAACCCACTTCTGCCGTAATATATTTTT
>JADLAJ010000238.1 GCA_020848255.1 Chitinophagales bacterium | reverse complement strand
CGAATTAAATAGTCCAGGTTGTCAACCCTTCTGTAGTAAGATTATAATTCATTACTGTTCCGCCGAGGGAACTCAGTTTTCGAATCAGTTCGTATTTATGAATGTAGGGCGCATAAAAAATCATGAAGCCGCCGCCGCCTGCACCGGAAATTTTTCCTCCAGTGGCGCCGCTTTGCAAAGCCGCTTCATAAATCGCATCTATGGAGGCGTTGGAGATACCATCTGCCATTTGTTTTTTATGCATCCAGCCATCGTGTAGAATTTTTCCGATGTTGTCCACCTCACCGCGCAAAATGGCTTCTTTCATCAGAATACTTTGTTCTTTCAACTGATGCATGGCATCAATGGAAGAAGATTTTTTAGCGTTCACGTTATCCGCCTGCTGCTGTATGATTTCTGAAGACAAACGGGAGGTTTGTGTATAAAACAACACTAAATTGTGTTCCAGCTCATTTAAAAATTTGGATTTAATGCGCAATGGATTGACTATTACTTTATCGTTCGCATAAAATTCCATATAATTCACGCCGCCAAAAGTGGCCGCATACTGGTCTTGTTTACCGCCGGCCATTTTCAGGTCTTCGCGCTCTATTACATAAGCCAGATGAGCGATGTCATATTCTCCTAAAGGCAATTTCAGCCATTCTACAAAAGCGCCAAGTATAGCTACCACCAACGTAGAAGAAGAACCTAAGCCGGAACCCGGAGGCGCATCCACATAGGTATTTATTTCAAAGGATAATGGCTTTTTGATAAAATCTTTTACGATACGGTTGTACACACCTTTTGCTAAATTCAGATGTCCGTCAATCGGCAACTCCTCTTCACTTTTCAGTTCGATGATTTCATTTCGGTCGATGGCGTTGATGATAATTTTTCCATCTTCGCGCGGTTTGATGGAGGCATAGGCATACAAACTCAGGGTAGCGTTTAAGATAGCGCCGCCGTAAATATCAGAGTACGGAGATACATCGGTACCACCACCGGCCAGGCCGATACGCAAAGGTGCTTTTGAACGGATAATCATGAAGCGAATTTACGATTTATGATTTGAGATTTATGATTTTATACTTAAATTCTACATATCTAATTCAAAGAAATTATTTGAATTCAAATTGAATAGGTAGGCTGTACCAGCATTTAACAGGAATTCCATTTTGTTTCCCTGGAATCCATTTAGGCATTCCATTCAATACACGTAAAATTTCTTTATCAAATGCGACTGAAAAAGATGATTTTAAAAAAGACACATTAGAGACATTGCCATCTTCATTAACAATAAATTTGACTACTGCCTTTTCAGGAATTTTTTCCATTGAAATTGTCGTGTAATCTATATTATTCTTAAGATAGTCGAACATTTCAGCAACACCACCAACAAACTTTGGCATTACTTCTGATCTGTCAAAGATTCCTGGCGTAATTGAATCAGTTGGATTTATGATAAATACATTTTTAAATGCATAACTTTTGTTTGTAAAGCAAGTGAACACCAAAGAGGTATATAATAATAAATTCAAATTTCTCATAAAAATTATAATATCCAAAATTATACCAAACTCTCTACTTCTCACCATTACTTTGTGGCTATTTTGATTTAGCCGAAAATTTATACTATTGTTTTAACAACTTATCTCTAATCACTAGAAATCGTTTTTCATAAAATGAATACAAAAGGAAACTAAGCAGGATTAAAACCGATAAATAGGTTACAATATTAAGCAATGCAATAGAAATTGAATCGCTTTCTGAAAACAAGGTTCTTTTAAAGAAAGAAAGCAAGGGGAAATTACACAAATACAATGAATATGAAATTTTGCTAAAGAACTCAAAAAACTGATTCAGCTTTGCAGACTTAAAACTTAGCAGACTATTGAAATAAGGGAACATGGCCAAAATTAAAAACGACCAGATAAGTGTGTAGAATTCTGCTGTAAAAAAATAAATCGTGTTATCCTGTTTATATAATTTGTAATCATACTTATATATCTCAAAGAAAAAATAAAATGAAACCGGAATCAGAATAATTGCTGCCGCAAAAAGCAACTCCTTTAACTTATTCCACCATACCAAATAATATTTGGAAAGCCAGAACCCGAATACACCAATTGCCACAGCATCAAATCTAAAAACAACAATCTTTCTGAAATACTCATCAAAACTAAGATGATAGTTCATGTTTGAATAAATAAAAACTCCTTTAATAAGGAGACTGGTAATTATGAATGAACATACTGAAATTAAAAAAACACGTTTTTTTTCAACTTTAAGAAATACAAACAGTGTGGCTGAAAGGATTACCAGCAATAAATAAAACCATTCCTCTACTGACAGACTCCATGCTTCTTTAAAGAAAACAGGGTGTGGCGTCAAAAAGTTTTGCAAGAACAACAAAAACCTGAAATCAAATTTTACTGGAATGTTTAAACCTAAAAACAACAAATAGTTTACAAGGATAAATAAAAAATAGTTGGGCAGCGTCCTCAGCCATCTGCTGTATAAAAAAACTGTAATTATTTGTTTGAAACTTTTAGATTCATCCAGCATTGAAAATAAAATACTACTTATCAGGAATCCGCTCAGGACAAAAAAAAGTTCGACACCAAAATAACCTACTATTTCATTAAGCGTTGTGAAGGCAAGCACTACAACACCGATTACAGGCAATTTCTGTAAGGGATTAAACATGAAAGAACAATGATCAAATATAACCAAAGAAACGGCTGCCGTACGAATAACATCTAAGCCTGCAATTCTGTTTCTTTTGTACATATATCTTCAGTTATAGAATCATTACACCATGTCCCAATAGAATGAAAATACAAAATTTACACAAAACCTTTGACTTTCTCTACCATTACTTTCCAGCTATATTTTTTCTTCTCTTCTAAAATATTCTGGATAAATTCCGGTTCTTTATTTTCGTTGTAGAATTTAAGAATAGCTTTTGCCACTTCGTTTTCATCGGGTTCTACTACAAACCCTACTTTGTTATTCGGCACAATTTCCGGCAGCCCGCCGACATTTGTCACCAGCATCGGTTTATTAAAGTGATAGCAGATTTGTGTCACGCCGCTTTGAGTAGCGTGTTTGTAAGGTTGCACCACCATATCCGCCGCGCAAAAGTATTTCACTACTTCATCATCCGGAATAAAACGAGTATGCAATTCTACTTTGTCTTTCAGATTCAAGTCCTGCATCAGTTTCTCGTATTCCTCTTTGTTGGAATAATATTCACCGGCAACCATCAGTTGTATATCGGAATTTCTGAGCGCATCCGTTGCCATCGCCTTCAGCAATATATCCAGGCCTTTGTAGTCGCGTATTAATCCGAAAAATAAAATGTATTTCTTCGTTGCATCTAAACCTAATAGCTGAATGGCTTCCTGTTTTGAAATGGCTTCTCCGTAATTATCAAACAGCGGATGCGGGTTCAGCAAACGTGGTTTTGTCTTATCAAACACGCTTAAATCGTTGTACACACTATCACTCATCGCAATAAAAGCATCCACGCTGTTTACAAAATATTGCGTGAAGAATGTATCGCCGATGCGTTTTTCGTGCGGAATGATATTATCCAGAATGGAGACAATTTTCGTATGCTTATTGCGCTTTACGATTCTGCAAATCGTGCCTAAACATGGCGCCATGAAGGGCAGCCAGAACTTCACCACCAGCACATCCGGTTTTTGCTTCTTGATATTCAGTCCGACTTTAATCCAGTTGAACGGATTGATGGAATTTACAGAAACATGTATCGTCAAATCAGCCGGCTTCGGCAAGGATGAATATTGCGTAGTACCCGGAAATAAAAACTCAGGATACTGCAGTGAAAAAGTTTCTATCGACACCTCGTCTTTCTCGTGCATGAATTCTCTGGCGAGGCGCTCATTGTATGCCGCCAAACCACCGCGCAAGGGATGCGCCGAACCGAGAATTACTACTTTCATACTCTAATTTGAAAATTTGAAAATTTGAAAATTAGCTAATTCTATGTTTACTGAAATCATTCTCACATTGTTTAAACAGATTCATAACATTTTCAAATTAACTCATCTTCAAATTTTCAAATTGAATTAATAAATTCCACAATCTTATCGCCCACCTGCGAGGTAGAACATTTTCCGTTATTGATATCTTCCGTCACAAATCCTTCCTGCATCGCTTTTTCCACTGCTGCAACAATGGCTCTGCTTTCTTCGAGCAAACCAAAACTATATTCCAACAGCAATGCGGCAGATAAAATCGTGGCCATCGGATTGGCTATATTTTTACCGGCTGCCTGCGGGTAAGAACCGTGAATCGGCTCGTACAAAGCAATCTTAGCTCCGATAGACGCGGACGGTAACATACCCAGACTACCCGTAATCACGGAAGCTTCGTCGCTGATGATATCACCGAACAGATTTTCCGTCAGGATGACATCAAATTTGGTAGGCTTGGTAATTACTTCCATCGCCGCGCTGTCGATATAATTGCATTCCAGTTCTATATCCGGAAATTGTTTGGCATATTCCACCACCGTTTCACGCCATAGACGCGAGGTGGCCAGAACGTTTGCCTTATCCAGCAAGGTTACTTTTTTCTTTCTGTGTTGTGCAAACTGAAACGCTTTTTCAGTGATACGCAAAATCTCGTCTTTGGTATACACGCAAGTATCATAAGCAATAGTCTGGTCTTCGCTTCTGCCTCTTGGCTTTCCAAAGTAGATACCGGAAATCAGTTCTCGTACCACAATAAAATCTGCTCCTTTGATACGGTCATTTTTCAGCGGGGAAGCATCCAGTAAAATATCATAGCTTTTCACCGGGCGAATATTGGCATACAAACCTAAATTACTGCGCATTTTCAGCAAGCCTTGCTCAGGACGTACTTTCGCAGACGGATCATTATCATATTTCGGATCACCGATGGCGCCAAATAAAATAGCATCACTGCCTAAGCAAAGTTCATGGGTTTCATCCGGATACGGATTTCCGGTTTCATCAATCGCTG
>JADLAJ010000237.1 GCA_020848255.1 Chitinophagales bacterium | reverse complement strand
GGATAAATACCAAAGCCCGGGCTTAATTCTGTTTTGATGAATTTTTCAGCAATAGTCGGGAAGCGGTAGCCTTGTCCAAAAGATGCTCTTACATAGGTGTATTTTGCTGCCTGAACACTTACACCCACTCTCGATACCGGTTTAGTTTCCCATTTTTGTTTATCCAGTCTGTTAGATTCAAAACGGAATCCGTAAGTAACGTTTAATATTTTAAAGAATTTTTTATCCAACTGAAAATATCCAGCAATATTAGTTCCTATGTGCGTAGTATCACCAAATAACTCGGAAGCAGAACGAACATGGTTGGCTACCGCGCCGGTAGTTACGGTAAAGTTCCATTTTTCAATTCTGCGTTGATATTGATATTCTCCATAAAAGAAATTGTTAGAATTATCCTGGTTGTTAGAATTGTCTATAGCCGTACGGATATATCTTCCTAATACCTTATGGCTGTTTCCTTTGGTGTCAGCATATCTGAAGAATGGATCTACACTGACTCTGAATGTTCTGGATTCGGTAGGAATACCGGTTACAGCACTTGGTATATATTTGTTGATTCCTTCTCCACCCCATAAAAAGAAAGTCTGGCTCTTAGATGCTTGTAAATTGGTGTTTACGCCAAAACTCATTTTATCATTCACTCTGTATCTTAAATCTACCGTTACTCTGCCTCTTGTTTCGTTGTCACCCCATTTGTGTCCTTGTTTTTTGTAAAACATACCACCGGCAACCACGTCTAATTTTCCTATTTTTTCTCTGTAAGCAAAGGAAAATCCTGCATCATAAGGTCTTTGAGTAAATGTATTTTTAATGGTCGTATCTTTTCCGAATAAACCGCCAGCACCTGAAAGCAAGGTAATGCTGTCCAAATTCCACCATCTTTTATCTACCGTTGTTTTTCCGGTAATGGTTTGAGAAGTCTGATCAAACAGGTAATCTTTCTTATTAGGATTGTCTGAAACTGTTCCGAAAATAGAAAACTTGGCATATGGTTTCGAAGTTGGATATGCCGTTCTGATGTTAATAATACCATTCATAGCGGAAGAACCATACAATGCAGATGCTGCTCCTTTGATAATTTCAATTTGGCCAATATTTTCTACAGGTAATCCGGAAAAACTTGGGAATCCTGCATCCGCCTGCAAAATTGGTAAATCATCCAGCAATAATAATACACGGGAACCTGCACCATATGAATAGCCGGAGCCTCCTCTGATATTTGGCTGACCATCCACAACGGTTACACCTGAACTTTTATTGAGGACATCTTTTACGTCGTTCAGGTTTTGTTTTTCTAAAGCAGCCGGTTTAATAATGTCAATAGAAACACTTTCTTCCCCTATCTTACGTTCAAATTTACTGCTGGTAACTACCAACTCATCCAGCATACTTTGTACCTCACCCATGGATACATCAATTGTCTGCGTTTGGTTAGCTTTTACCGTTACTTGTTTTGTAATGTTATCATAGCCGATATAACTGTAAACGATGTTATATTTTCCGGGTTCAACACTTAATTCGTAGCTTCCGTCTTCATTTGTGGTGGTTCCTGTGATACTGTCTACAGAAATATTTACACCTATCAATGTTTCATTGGTTTTTGAATCCTTTAAGATTCCCTTTATCGTCGCTTTCTGGGCGAATAAGGATACAAAATTAAGAATGAAAAGAAAGAAGAAAATTTTTCTCATGTTGCTTTGTTTTTAGTTGGTCGCTAATTTATGTTTATTTAACGTAAGAAGGAAATATTAACTAATTATTTCATAAAAAAAACTCCAACATTTGTTGGAGTTTTTTTAACATTTATCTTAAGATAAGTACTAATTTAATTTTAAGAAAGTACCTCTTAAGTTTAATTTCAATCCTGCTAAGTTAGAAAGATTGATAGGAGCTGTAATATTAGTATTACCTTTTGCAATATTAATTCTGGTCGTTGCACCTGTAGATGTTATAGTTCCTGTGCCACCACCTCTGATGTTCCAGATTTTTACAACACCGCCCGGTACCGGTAAAGTAGAACTAGATATTTTTAAAGTATCACCTTCTGCAAAGATAACAGAGTCTAAAGCGATAGAGTTACAGTTAGAAGCACTGATAGTACCTGTAAGTGTTCTGCCTAATGCAGTTGAAAAAATACTTACATTACTTCCTGAAACAGTAGCATCTAAAGTATCACTGATTGGTGTTAAACCCGGATTCAAAGCATCGATATAAACCACATGAGCACCTGTGTCTCTTCCTGCAATTGAAAAGCATGTTGGACCGTCAGTGCCACCATCACCGCAGCCTGTTAAAAATGTTGCAACAAAACCTGCTGCTAATACAAATGTCAATAAGATTGATTTCTTCATTTTAAGTTTGATTTTTAGTTAACGAATGTTTACCAAATATATCACTTTATAAATGAAACTAAAAACTTTTGTTTTTTTTTTACTAAAGATAATTGCAACGAAAATGTAATTAGTTGCATTTTTAACAATTTTTGCCGGCAAAACAAAAAAAAGCGGCAATATTGCCGCTTTTATAAATTTAACTTACAAGGATATTTTTTATTGCTTAGTAAACTGTCCGTTGATTTTAAATCCTGTTAAAGGTATATCTGTGCCATTAAAGTCATAGGTTACGTTCACTACTAAGTGTGTAGTTAATTGCGTTTTGTCTCCGTTCCAGGTTCCTTTTCCGGATGTTAATTTTGTGTTCTTCAGCGTAGTTCCTAAAACATCAATATTGCCTAAGAAAACTGGAGTGGCTGCTCCGCCAATTGTATTAATTTCGATAGTTCCACCGCCTAATAATGAACTTTTTGCATTTACTTTGCCATCTGTTGAATCAGCACCGTTAGTAATGATAAGGGTGTCGTCATAAATCATTGTTGCATCAGCACCAACAATCATTCGAATGGAATTACTATCCGCTAAATAATGTTTGCCGTAGTATGTACCCGAGTATCCGGTTTCGTCATAGGTGGGGTCTACAGGTTTACTACAACCGGATAAAAATATAGCGGATACGATTGCCGCAAATGTGAATGTTAGAAAGAATGTTTGTTTTTTCATTTGAATGTTTTGTTTAAAGAAAGTGCAAATATATTGCCAAAAAACTGAAATGAAAAGTGTTTGTGTGTTATTAAGATAATTTTAATCCATTAATTAAACCAGGATAAGTTTTGACTGTTAATAGTTTTGACCCACAGATATCCTAAAAATGAGTAATTTAGTACAAAGAAAATAGCTTATGAAGACAATTGACGAATGGCTGACATTATACGGACGGGATCACCAAAACCCCACCAACAAGCTGATTCACTGGATTTGTGTACCGGTTATATTGTTTACCGTCTTCGGTTTGCTGATGTCTATTCCGTTTCCGGTAATTGCAGACGGCTGGATAAATGTGGCAACTATTGTGTTTGTGTTCGCACTGGCCTTCTATTTCAGGCTGTCTTTTCCGATTTTTGCCGGCATGGTGCTGATTGGCGCACTTTTTTTATGGGCAAATCGATTCCTGGCTTCCTCCGTATTGCCGCATATCGGACTGAATCTGTGGCAGTTCTCTGTCATTGTATTTGTAATTGCCTGGATTTTTCAGTTTATCGGGCACAAAATAGAAGGACAAAAGCCTTCTTTCTTCGAAGATTTGCAATTTTTACTGATCGGCCCTATCTGGTTACTTCATTTTCTCTATAAACAAATCGGAATTCCATACAAATAACAAAAAATTGGAATGAATGAAAAAAATGATTTAATTTTATAATTCACAATTCTATAATTCATAAATCAACAACATATGTCAGCAACAATTGAAAGTCAGGTTTTTACAGCATTTGATGCTACGGAACTGGTCAGCCAGCAACGTCAGTTTTTCAACACCGGAAAATCAAAAGACGTAGAATTCAGAATTCAGCAATTAAAAAAGTTAAAACAATTAATTGTAGAGAATGAAAAAGCCATCATGGACGCTTTGAAAAAAGATTTGAACAAATCGCCCATGGAAGCCTACGGCACGGAAATCGGCTTTTTGCTGGCAGATATCGATCACACGCTGAAAGATATTCGCTCGCTTTCCAAACCACGCAAAGTGAAAACACCTTTGTTTCATCAGTTGGGCAGTTCCTGGATACAGGCAGAACCTTACGGAGTTACTTATATCATTGCGCCCTGGAATTATCCGTTCCAGCTGGCAGTTTCACCTATGATTGGTGCGATGGCTGCGGGAAATACCGCTATCATTAAACCATCGGAAATGGCAGCACATACTGCTGAACTCCTCGAAAAACTAATTAACAACAATTACGAACCCGGCTATCTGAAAGTGGTTACCGGCGGCGTTAACGAAAGCAAATCATTGCTGGAACAGCGTTTTGATTACATCTTTTTTACGGGCGGTACCGAAATCGGAAGATACATTTATCAGTCGGCTGCAAAATACCTAACCCCCGTTACTTTAGAGTTGGGCGGAAAGAGTCCTTGTTTTGTGGATGAAACCTTCAGCACCAACTGGGGCATCAAACGTATTGTATGGGGTAAATTTACCAATGCAGGACAAACCTGTGTAGCACCGGATTATATTTTGGTAGATAAGAAAGTGAAACAAAAATTTGTGGACTTGTTTGCTAAAACCACCAAAGACTTTTTCGGAGAAAATTCGCAGCAAAGTCCTGACTACGGCCGCATCATCAACGAAAAACATTTCCTGCGTCTGGCTCGTTTGCTTGAAAAAGGCAATGTACTCATGGGCGGACAAACCGATATCAAAGATTTATACATTGCGCCTACCTTGCTGGATGGCGTTTCGGTAGAAGACCCGGTGATGCAGGAAGAAATCTTCGGACCGATTTTGCCGGTGATTGAATATGAGAAATTAGACGACGCCATCAATTTTGTGAATTCCCGCAACAAACCTTTAGCCTTGTATATTTTCTCGGATGATAAAATGTATCAGGAAAGAATATTGAATGAAACGTCTTCCGGAAATGCATCCGTTAACGAATGCCTGATGCATGTAGGACAGTTTGAACTTCCGTTTGGCGGGGTAGGAGAAAGCGGCATCGGTGCTTACCACGGCAAGTTGAGTTTTGATACCTTCAGCCATTTGAAAGGGGTACTGAAAAAATCTACCTTAAGTGATTT